>JAUMVQ010000136.1 GCA_030530085.1 Desulfovibrionaceae bacterium
ATCCAGGATCCGCACGGCCTGCGCACCGACCCCTTCTGTGCATTCAGGAGCTTAAAGCAGCCACGATTCCCAGGGACACGCCTGCCTCAAAGTCTCTGCAGACGACATAGAGTCATGAAGGACGAACGGCCCCCACTCCTCAGGCTTTTTCAGCCGTAATCTCCCAAAACAGTCCGGAAAACTGCCTGGTTAATGCACACAAGTCAGCGGGGAGCATCCTTAGGATGCATCCAAGGATGCTCCCCCTGCCAAGTTGCAGGCTAGCTGATGGCAAACTCTTCCTTTAGGTGCACACGGAACTCCTTGTCTTCACAAGCCCGCCTTACATCTTCGACACGGTCCTGTTCGGGAAGCGTCCTTGTCAGCAGGATCTTTCCGGCCTCACTGCTAAGCACCACTTTTATTCCCTTCAGAGCAGCCTTTACAGGATACCTCCGAACCGCTCATCCTTGGTAATTGCTTTCATAATCGACAGCAGTCCTGCCCTGTGAGCAAAGTCAGCTGGCGTAACTTTATAGTCGCTGCCTTCCCTCTTCTTCACATAGTAGTCGGCAACAAACCTGAAATCGCTCTTAAAAAGATCGGCCTGCTCACGGGACAGCCAGGGGATCTGGAACAGATTGACCTTGTAGTCGTTTGTATACGGTCTCAAGACGTCCTCTATTTCCAGCGAAAGGGGACCATCCCACGGCTTGTCCTCGCCAAAATACAGCGCCAGCGTGACAACAGGATAACGTTCTTTGCCGCAACTTTGAACCTGGTAATCATATTCCGCTAATTCCAGTTGCTGCAAAGACTGCGGCAACTGAAGATCAGGCTCAACGTGGTCATCCATGCTGATGCCCACCACACGGATAATAGCCCCATGCCATAATTTTACAACGTCACGACGGACATCAGGCAGGCCTTCCCTTTCCAGGTAATGGAATTGTGAACGATAATCCTGCACCTCAGAGGCATCCACAACATGCCTGCCATTGAACAGGACGGCATTCAGGATATCTGCAAAAACCTCGTTCTGCGATATCAGAAAGATCAGAGCCGTAGCTCTCATAACGCCTTCAAAGCCAGCTTCTGGTATTGAAGCTGAAGCCGTTACAACATTGTCTTGAATTGTCATAATTCCTCCTTGTTTTTATCATTCTGTTTTATTGTTCTGTTATGCAAGGCTTGAATACCTATATTCTCTCCTTGCAACAGAAAATATAGTACAAACATCATACGATGTCTATATCTTTTTACAAACACTTTTCCACACTGTCTGCAGCATTATACAACAAACAGCTATCCATTATTGCCATAAGTGCAGACATTTTTGCCGCGCAGAATACCATGCCTGCACGCAAATTGCTATGCCAGGCAGCAGGGAGCATCCTTAGGATGCATCCAAAGATGCTCCCCTTGTAGATATGCAGGCTAGCTGATGCCTAACTCTTTCTTGAGCTGTGCGCGGACTTCCTTGTCTTCACAAGCCCGCCTTACATCTTCGACACGGCCCTGTTCGAGAAGTTTCCTTGTCAGCAGGATCATTCCGGCCTCACTGCTGTGCACATCACTCTCATTGCCGTCAGAGACGCCTTCACCGTTATCCGTGAACCGCTTATCTTTTGTAATTGCTTTCATAACCGGCAGCATTTCCGGCTTCTCAGCAAAGGCAGCCGGATCCGGATGATAGCAGCCGTCTTCCCTCTTCTGCACATAGTAGTCGGCAACAAGCCTGAAATCGCTCTTAAAAAGATCTGCCTGCTCACGGGACAGATAGGGAATCTGGAACAGGAGGGCCTTGAAGTCGTTTACATATGGGCTGAATCTGTCCGATACAGTCAGACATTCTTTCAGCGTGAGAGGAGCATCCCATGGCTTGTCTTCGCCAAAATACAACGCCACAGTGACAACTGGAAGGACTTCTTCGGTGCCGCTGTCAAGCTGAAAACCGTATTCCTCGCCTAAACATCCAAACAGACGGGCTGGCAAATCGGGATCAGGCTCAGCGTGGTCCTCCATGCCGGTGCACACCACGTGGATGATTACCCCGTCCCAGATTTTGACCACATCCCGACGGACATCAGGCAGGCCTTCCCTTTCCAGGTAATGGCATGGTGTAGAATAATCCTGCACCTCAGAGGCCTTTATAACCTGCTCGCCATTGAACAGGACGGCATTCAGGATATCTGCAAAAACCTTGTTCTGCGATATCAGGAAGATCAGGGCCGCAGCCTTCATAACGTCTTCAAAGCCAGCTTCAGGCATTGAATCTGAGGCCGTTACAGCATTGTCTTGAATTGTCATAGACACTCCTTGGGATTGTTTTGTCGTTCCGTTTTACAAGACTTGCATCGGTTATATTCATTGGTCTCCATGCAAGCAAAAAGAAGCTACTCCCGTTCCCCTGTGTTGTCTATCTTTTTTTTGATCCCTGACATGTTTTTTTATCCCCCAAAAAACGCATTTATCGACGGACACAATACCCTGCCGCTCTGCTTGCCAGCTGCCAGGCACACGAGTATTCTTCCGCAAGGCCTGCATATAGACGGCAGCACATGCGGCTGCCGCCATTCCCCGTTACCCATTACTTCCAGGACTAAAGCCATGATTCTTCGCACAGCATCGGACAAGGACTGCAAAAGCATACTGGCAATCTATGAACAGTACATCGCAACGCCCATAACCTTTGAAACGGAGCTGCCATCCCATGCCGTATTTGCGGAACGCATGCGTGCTGTACAGGCCGTGTATCCCTGGCTTGTCTCAGAAGAAGACGGGATAATCACGGGGTACGCCTATGCGCACTGCCCCTGGGAAAGGGCAGCCTACCAGTGGAATGCAGAGCTCTCTGTCTACCTTGACAAAAACCATACCGGCAAGGGCCTTGGCACAAGGCTCTACAAAGCCATGCTCGGGCTTTTGAAGATGCAGAATGTCAGGACGGCGCTTGCCTGCGTGACTGTCCCCAATAAGGCCTCTGAGAGCCTGCATGCCTCCCTTGGCTTTGCTCAAGCTGCCTTTTTTGCCAGCTCAGGCTACAAAAACGGCGCCTGGCACGATGTGGCATGGTTTTCACTGCCACTGGTAGAAGGAGCAGGCGCACCAGAGCCGCTTGTCCCCTTTCACAAGCTGCCATCTGCCATAGTGGAAAACATCCTGGAGAGCCAGGCACACTAAAAAACCGGTTCCCCTGCAATCTGCCAGCAAAACCAGTGCAGACCAAAGCCCCTTTAAAAAAAGAAGGGGGCCATGTGTCCTGCACCCTTTTAAAACCAGGCCTTCACATTCTCCTTTGAAACCCAGCAGGAGCATCATTTATGCCGGCACCCCAAAACCATCTGTACGGCGTGCATCCGGGCCAGGAACACCGCAAGGAAGAATTCCTGCGTGACATACGCCCATTCCATGAACAGCTTCTGTCCGCCCTGATGAGGCGGGACGGCTATGCAGCCGCCATGATCTTTTTCTCCATGGTGCTTTTCTGGCAGCCGGGCCTCTTTCCCCTGCTTGTGCCCTGCGGCATCATGCTCTTTTTCATGCGGCGCGCATCCTGCCGGCACGATATCCTGCCCATGCGCCTGCCGCGATCATGGAAGGGCTGTGACTATGCGGACAGGACTGCATCCGGAAAGCCACGCAGGGCAAGAGGCTGCTTTTTCTTAGGCAACAGCCTGGATACGGACAGCGAGCTCTGGATAAACAAGGATGACGTGCTGACGCACATGCTTGTCCTTGGCACTACCGGTGCAGGCAAGACTGAAACGCTTGTCTCCCAGGCGTTCAACTATCTGGCCCAGGGGTCCGGGCTCATGTACCTGGATCCCAAGGCAGCACCAAAGCTGGCCGCCCAGATCTACACCATGTGCCGCATCATGGGGAGAGACGACGACTTTCTGCTCCTCTCCTACATGGCTGACAAAAAAGCCCAGGAAACCATGCGTACCTTAGGTCACATGCGCACGCCGCTCAGGCAGTCCAATACCACCAATCCCTTTGCTGCAGGCACTGCCAACCAGCTGACGCAGCTGCTCTTTGCCATGATGCCCGAGGAAGGTGCAGGCGGCAATGCCATTTTCTCCAACAATGCCCAGACCCTCATCTCAGGCCTCATGTTTGCCCTGGTGGAACTGCGCGACAGAGGGGAAACGCCGCTCTCCATCGGCATTATCCGCAAGTACCTGATGTCCCTGCCAGAAGTGGACAAGCTGGCCAGAAGGACGGACATCTCTGAAAAGGCCATCCTGGCGCTCAGGGCAGGCCTTGCCACAGTCGGCTGGGACATTACAAGGCAGCTTCCCCAGCAGCCGCGCAGCTTTGCAGAGCAGTACGCCTATGCACGTGCCTACTTTGGCAGGGCGCTCTCCCTGCTTGTGGACAACTACGGGCGCATCTTTCTGACAACACATGGCGAGGTGGACACAGTCGATGTCATCACCGGCAGGCGCATCTACCTGACCCTGATTCCGTCCATGGACAAGGATCCCAAGGAACTGAAGAACCTGGGGCAGATCTGCCTCTCGGCTGTCCGCAATGCCTGTGCCGTGGGCCTGGGGGACACCATACAGGGCAGGCTGTCTGACGTTCTGGGAAGCCTGCCCACGGATGCAAGGACGCCATTCGGGGTAATAGTTGACGAATATGCAGCCATAGAAACGCCGGGCTTTGAGATACTGCTGACCCAGGGGCGCGGGCTGGGCATTGCCGTGACAGTGGCCTCGCAGGACTTTGCCGGCATCCGCAGGGCCTCTGAAACCGCTGCCAGCCAGATTGTGTCCAACTGCAAGGTCAAGATGTTTATGTGCCAGGAAGACCCCATGGCCACAATGAACCTGGTAAAGGCCATTGCCGGCGAGGCCTGGATACAGCGCACCACGGGATGGGCCGTAAAGTCGCCTGAATGCGGGATGAGCTTTGCGGACAACCTGGCTGTCTCAGGGGAAAAGCTTGCCCGTGTCGATTTCAGGGACCTGCAAAAGCAGACTGAGGGACAAATGACTCTCTTTTTCAGGGGCGGGCTCATCAGGGCAAGATCGTTCTATGCGGCACCTCCGCTCAGCCCCTGCCAGGAAATACGCCTTGCCTCCCATCTCAAGCTCAACACCCCGCAAAGTTCAGGGCTGTATACGGCTTCATCATCCTGGTGCACTTTCCGGGGGCTCTTCGAGCGCTGGATACAGGAGGACACAGGCAGGGAATTACCGCCAGAAAACAGGACAGTTCCGGAAATAGAGGCTATGCAGGCCTTGTACAAGATAGCCGTCGTCATTCCGGAACTGATGTACTACAGGGCTATGATTGCCTGCATCTGTGCAGCCTGCGACGGTGCTGCCATGATGCAGAAGGGCATCAGCCGGCCATAAATAGGTAGTGCTTTGGATAAAAAGCCATGTCCTGGAAGGCAACCGTCCAGACAGCCCAGGTCCTTTTCACAAGGTCGCTTTCTGTATTGTCCTTGAGCTGGCGGAAGGCGTTTTCTGCAAGGGAGGGATGTTCTTCCTCAGCGCCAGCACGTATGGCCTTAATTGTGGCAATGCGTCGGTAATCCTGGTTATAGACATAGCCTTTGCTACAGGAGTCGAACAGACAGTACAGAAAAAAAGGTATCCGCTCCGTGGGCGGGGCTTACCCATCTACGGAGCGGATACCATAAATTATCAATGCTTAGCTACAGGGGGTGCAGGCTTTTTGGTAGGCTGTGTTTTTTTTGTGTCTTGTGTTTGGTCTTTCGGATTCTCTTGTTTCGTTGAACCGGCAGAATCCTGCCGCCTGCCTGATTCGCCCCGAGGCTTAGGCTTCTTCAAGTCAGTAATCTCAGCATCCTTCGATTTGATTTGAGCGTTCAGTTTGTTAATCTCCTCTCCCTTCGAGTTGATTACATTCTTCAGATTCTTAATCTCCTCATC
>JAUMVQ010000137.1 GCA_030530085.1 Desulfovibrionaceae bacterium
GCAAGCTTCTGGAAAAACAGAAGGAAGGCAAGAAGCGCATGAAAAGGATGGGCAATGTGGAACTGCCACAGGAAGCCTTCCTGGCAGCCCTCACAGTCGGCAAGGAATAACCCTGTCCCCTGAGACTGCGGCAACACACGACCTTATTCCAGCCCGATTCCCAGTTATACAAAGCAAAAAGAGGTGGTGAGCATTGCTCGCCACCTCTTTATCATTCATTCTGCCTGTAAGGCGGACCTTACTTTTTCTTTTTTCCTGAAGAAGAAAACAACCTGGGCAGGGCCAGATACAGCTTGGCACAGGGGTCAAAAAAGAGTCCGGGCAGATAGCTTGCTACGCGCAATGCCAGCATTTTGCGGTCTGAAAAAGAATAGGGGGCCAGCACCTTTCTGGCCTCTGCCCCTTTGCCATGCTGCCACAAGGCAAGGGCTTCCTGAAAGTCCGCCCTTCTGGTCAGCGCTGCAACAACCTCGGGATAGTCCTTCTCATAGCCCGGATACAGGGCTTTGTGCTTGTCCAGTATCGCCCTGATCTCAACTGAAAACTGCTCCAGATGGCTGAAAGTGGTGCTGCTGCTGTGCACGCGCCACTTTGTCAGGGGTGCGTCCACATAGTCCAGTTCCCAGTCATGGGCTATACGGTAAAAGACATCGGCTTCTTCACAGACGTTCAGGCTTTCATCAAACCAGCCGCCATTCCACTCACTGCCCTGTGTGAGCCCCTGCAGGGCCTCGCGGCGCACAATTGCAGAGGACATGGTAATCCACTGCCTGAGCATGAGTTCTGCAAACACCATGCCCCGTCCTGGCTGTGCTCCCTTAAAGACATGGCGCAGCACATGGTCACCGTCGAACATGACGGTGTCGGTAGTGACCAGGCCCACCCTGGGATTGGCATCAAAAAGAGCCACCTGCCGTTCCAGCTTTTCAGGTTCCCACAAGTCATCACAGTCCAGGAAGGCAATAAACTCGCCCCTGGCCTGCGTTATGGCCAGATTGCGGCCTGCGCCCAGGCAGACGATTTTGTCACCACGAAAGTAACGAAGCTTTTCACCATAACTTCTGGCTATTTCCGGACTGGAATCCGTTGAACAGTTGTCCCAGAAAACGATTTCAAAATCGTCAAACGTCTGCTTCATGACGCTGTCGATAGCTTCTCTGAGATATTTTGAACTGTTCAGGCAGTTCATGATGACAGAAACTCTGGGATTGTTATTCATGTATTTTCCTCAGGGCAGGGCCATCCATTAATGGCAAACGGCCCGTCATAAAGGACAGAGCCTTCTGCCACCTTTGTTTTCAGCCAGAATTACGCCTTGTCCAGTGCGTCGCGTATAGTCTTGCAGACAAGGGTTATGTCATCGTCACTCAGTGCAGGATGCAGCGGCAGCGTCATGAGCTCTGAATAGAGCTGTTCTGTCACAGGCAGGGGAGCCTGGCTCTTGAAGTAGCTGAGCAGATGGTTGGGCTTGTAGTGCACGCCTACCGGAATATCATGGTCAAGCAGGTACTGGCGTACTTCGTGCATACGGCCGTTCAGCACACGCAAAGGCTGGATATGGGGGCAGATGTCGTCATCAGGGCTGGTCTTTAGGAAGGCGACCCTGCTTTCATCAGCCAGAAGCGTCTTGTACAGCGCTGAAAGTCTCTTGCGGGCCGGAATGAACTCAGATTCCAGGCGGGTAAGCTGCACACGGCCTATGGCAGCCATAATATTGCTCATATGGAAGCGCCAGCCCTGCCTTGTCACATCGGGATCCCAGGTCCTGCCGCCTGTAAACCGGGCCTTTGTATCCTTTGCCACCGAGAGGAGGCGGACATCCTGCATGGTGTATGCCTCGTCCTGGTTATGGCAGACCACAAGACCGCCCTCGCCTGAGGTTATGTTCTTTATGCCGTCAAAGCTGAAGCAGACTACATCGCCAAAACTGCCAATCTTTTTGCCCTTGTGGCGGCAGCCGAAGGCATGGGCAGCATCTTCTATGACACGCAGGCCATGTTCTTTGGCGAAGGCATAGATCTCGTCTATATGGTAGGGATTGCTGGCATAATGGACAGGCATGATGGCAAAGGTATCAGGGCGCAGGCGCTTTGCGCAGTCTTCCAGATCCAGCGTGCCTGTTTCCAGGAGCACTTCACAGGGAATGGCCTCGCATCCGCAGGCTGTTATAGCCTGAAAGGACGCCACAAATGTCAGGGAAGGAACCAGCACGGACCCGCGCCTGCCTTCTCCGAAATGCCCCGGAGCCACGGCATCTACTGCCATGGTCAGAGCTGCAGTACCGGTATTGGCCGTTGCCAGCAATGAAGCCTCAACGCCAAGATAATCGGCCAGCTCATCTTCAAAACGATGCACCTCGCTGCCCATTCCAAGATAGCCGTCCTCGACAATAACGCGACGGACTGCATCGGCTTCGCGTTCGCCGACAACAGAACGGGATAGACGCATACTCATTGTATTCTCCTTATCCTGAATCTGAGAAACAGGTTTTATGCCTGCAATGTATAAGGACAAAAGAACAGTTCCTACTGTTCCCCTGTCACCAGAAAAGCCTGCGGATAGTCGTCATCTATCTTCCACAGGGCTCTGTTGGCTTCTTCCAGAGTGTACCATGGACCCGCAAGAAGGCGTACAAGCCCGTCTTTCATGGGCAGACGGCGCATCTCCCAGCCCTTGTTTCTGGCACTTGCCTCTGTTTTCTTAAGATTGTCAAGATTTTTGAAGGCACCAATCTGGACATAGTATGGCTGCCCTGCATCCTGAACAGCCGGACTCGGGGTAGGCTGCGGCACGGCATCTTCCGCCTGCGGCTCTTCCGCAGGCTCAAGCCTTTCCGGCGAGCAGACACGCACCTCTGCTGTCCCAGATCTGATGATATCAAGCTCCTCGGCAGCAGCCCGTGAAAGGTCAATAATACGTTTTTTTGTAAAAGGTCCGCGGTCATTGACACGCACATTGACCGATTTGCCGTTTTTCATATTGATGACGGTAACTACGGACTGGAAGGGCAGGATGGTGTGCGCACAGGTGAGATCATTCTGGTTATAGAGTTCGCCAGAAGACGTCATCCTGCCATGAAACTTGGATCCGTACCATGAAGCAACGCCGCACACATCGTAGCCTTTGGCAGTGGCCAGCGGATAGTACGTTACGCCGCGCACAGTATAGGGGGTCGTACCCCTGGGACCGCCGGCAGACGGCTTTTTGCCACCACATCCGCCAAGAAAAAAAAGCGAGCACATGATGATGCCCGCAAGAAAAAATACAAAGTATCCGTGCAGGCAGGAGGACCGGCCTGAGAAAAGGGATATGGTATGCATTCCGGAACTTCCCAGTGTGCAGGGGCTAATGGACACAGGCAGACACACCATCGTCAACGCTCTCAAGAGCGCGCAGCATGCGTTCCCCGTCTTCATCCAGCGAGCCGGCATCCCTGGCTTCCTTAAGCCAGTACAGGGCTTCATCCTTTCTGCCGCAGTCCATAAAATCAGCGGCTGCCAGCGTATACATGCGCTGCGGTGACGGACCGTACAGAGCCCTGATGAGGCCGGGATACAGAGCATGAAAGGCCTGCTGCACATTTTCCTTCTCTGTCAGGATCCATCTGGCCAGGGTGCAGTTGTCAGAGGCAGCTGGCATGATACGCACCAGAAGGTGCATACCCTCACGCAGAACACGGACAATACGGTTGAGCTCGCGCTGTGATGATTCGGCTGTCTCGTCAGCCAGATGCTTCAGGGGCAGGGAAAGCGTGCCTGCCACGTCTTCCATTCTGGTATACTGAACAAGACGCATGGCATAATGCTGCGCCTGGAAGGCGTCTTCGCGCAACTTGCAGCATTCATGAAAGGCATAGCCTATGCACCAGTCAACCAGCTGTCCCACAGGGGCATAACACTGGCAGTCACCATGGCCTTCCCCCATAAAGAGAAAATGGGAGATATCCTTGAGACGCCAGAAGACCCCCTTGCTTAGCGGTTCGCCCACAAGGGAACGCAAAACTGTAAACGAAACAGTGCCGTCCCTGCGGTAGCGGCGGACCTGCTCAGCTATGGACAGATAGACAGTGCAGTAGTCCCTGAGCAGATCGCGCAGATAGGACTCATGCTTGCTGACCAGCAGGTAATTGCTCACTTCCTGCCCTGCTTCTGCCTTCTGGCCTTTGCTTCGGCTTTTGCCTTGGCCTTGGCCTCAGCCTGCTCCTGTTCTTCAAGCAGGGCCTCTGCAACCCTGAGATCATAGTTGGACTCAGGGCTTGCCCCGTTATCGTGTTCGGATTTGAACATCTGTGCAGCAAGCGCAATGATATCGCTTGTGAGCCACTGGTGCTTCTCCCAGACTTCCGGATGGTCCGCATCCCACATACGGAATTCAATGCTGCCTTCCTCGTTGCGGCGGACATAAATGCGGACAGCGGGGATGCTGGGCTGGGGCAGGTAATACAGGCCGAGACTATCTTCCATTTTTTTCCTCAGAAAAATAAAGCAAACATGACAGGCATAAAAAACCTGGATTAATTAAACTGTGTCCCGCATGGTACTGGACCTGGCCTTCCTTTGGCAAGAACCAAGTATTTTCACGGCCGGGCCGCTGCTGTCACTGATGGCACAAGCGCAGTCATTTATATGCTTCCCATGGGACAGGGTTTTCAGGCTGTTGCGGCAGAAAAAAAATTTGCTGTCCCTTTCTGACCGTGCATGGCGCATTAAACGAGGCATATTCACACTCTCACCGCTCGCTGTATTGCCAGAAACTGTCCCATGTAGTAGGGTACTTAATGTGTCGGCATACTGCACGGCACAGAAAAATTCCATGCTAATCTTTTCACAAGCAAGCGCTTAAAACAGGCAAAATCCGCCTGTTTCTTGACAAAACTTCTTGTGAAATTAGGCGCACAGTTGCTAAATGCTAGCATTTTAGCTAGCATAAGCATAATAAGTCTCACTAAGTCCGGGAGACAGAAAGAATGCAGCGGCCATACCGTTGCGTACTGGCATTTTCCGGATACGGATTCTGAATCCCACTCATTTCCCAAAACCACGTGGAGGTAAGGTAATGAAATTCGAAACCCCCTTGTTGGACCAACTGGAAAAAGGCCCCTGGCCGAGCGTTGTGTCTGACATCAAACAAGAGGCTGCGCATCGTGCTGCTAACCCCAAAGGCCTTGACTACCAGATCCCTCAGGACTGCTGTGAAGACCTTCTCGGCCTCCTTGAACTGAGCTACAAGGACATGGAGACACACTGGAAGCACGGCGGCATCGTGGGTGTGTTCGGATACGGCGGCGGCGTTATCGGCCGTTACTGTGACCAGCCTGAACAATTCCCCGGCGTTGAGCATTTCCATACCATCCGTGTTGCTCAGCCTTCCGGCAAATTCTACAGCACCGCTTTCCTGCGCCAGCTGTGCGATATCTGGGATCTGCGCGGTTCCGGCATCACCAACATGCACGGTTCCACCGGCGACATCGTGCTCCTGGGTACAACCACTCCCCAGCTCGAAGAAATCTTCTTCGAACTGACCCACAACATGAACAACGACCTGGGCGGTTCCGGCTCCAACCTGCGTACACCCGCTGCGTGTATGGGTATGTCCCGTTGCGAATACGCCTGCTACAACACCCAGGACTGCTGCTACCAGCTGACCCAGGACTACCAGGACGAACTGCATCGCCCCGCCTTCCCCTACAAGTTTAAGTTTAAGTTCGACGGCTGCCCCAATGGCTGCGTGTGCGCCATGGCCCGTTCTGACTTTGCTGTTGTCGGCACATGGCGTGACGACATCAAGATCGACCAGGACGCAGTGAAAGGCTACGTCGGCGGCGAATTCACCCCGAACGCCGGTGCCCATTCCGGTAAGGACTGGGGCAAGTTCGACATCC
>JAUMVQ010000138.1 GCA_030530085.1 Desulfovibrionaceae bacterium
AGCAAATTCAGTGCAAATTATGTGAGAAGAAAAATACTAAAGGAGAAATCATAGAGCAAGGCTTTGATGGCTATGCCTATCTATGTGTTGATGAGCAGCGCAAAGCATTGGAACTGCTCCATCTTGGAGACAGAGTCACTAGAGACAACCTCTCTATTGAACAATATGATAAAGAACAACAAGGTTTAGGTGTCTTTATGCTTGTCTCTTCAGAGTACATCGCCGTCCAGGATGTCCTTGCTGTTTATAGTACAAGGAAACAAATTGAGCAGGATTTTGATTTAAGAAAAAACTACGACAGCATACTTCCGTTGAACATTCAAAATGAAGGAATGTTCAACGGACATATGATGCTGACTCTCCTTGCAACAATAGTGGAGAAGCTGCTCCAAAACAGTCTCAAAGGTATTAAAACACCTGTCAGGGCTATTCTGGAAATATTAGAACATCACAACTGCGTTAAAGATGGAGATACGTTCATTACCTGCGAGCCAAATGAAAAAGCTCGTGAGGCTTATGACGCCCTGGGGATAAAATATCCGATTTCTGTATGCTTTGACTTAGTGTCAGAGGTTCAGCTTCAGCCTGTATTTCGGATTTAGCCGCCCGTGACGATGGCTCTGACAAAAGCCGCATCCCTAGCATCCGGCACAAGCCATGAGCCGGAAAAGCCGTTATCAGAAAAGCCCAAAGAGAGAGCTCAGGCCTGCTTCTCCTGCTTGGAGAGAATATTGCGGCTTGCCTGGTTGGCAAAGGTAACGCAGGCCTGCAGGCCTTTTTTGGCAAAGGTTTGCAGGGCTTCGATTCCTGCATCCATGGACGCATACCAGAGTTTTCTGTCCTCATCCTGCATGCCGCCCAGCACCCAGCCTGTTACGTCGCCGCGCACAGGAGGACGACCTATGCCCAGGCGCAGGCGGTAAAAATCCGGTGTGCCCAGCTGCTGGGTTATGGATTTCAGGCCGTTATGCCCTGCATTGCCGCCGCCAAACTTAAAGCGCAGGCTGCCTGGTGCCAGATCCAGCTCATCATGGACAACTATGAGGTCGGAAGGGGCCATCCTGTGCCAGGCAAGTACAGGCTGTATGCTTTCTCCTGACAAATTCATGAAGGTGAGGGGCTTTACGCAAAGCCAGGTGCCGTCCAGTTCGTCAAGGCGGATGCGCCAGAGCTCGCAGTTAAAGCGCTTGCCGTTCTGCTCGCTTATATCGCCCTTCCTGCGGGCAAGATCCAGTACCTTGTCGATAAACTGAAAGCCGGTATTGTGGCGGGTTCCCTCATATTTGGAACCAGGGTTGCCAAGTCCTGCCAGAACGCCTCTGTAGTCCATGCTTGTCTCCGATTGTTCAGCGGGCAAAAAAAATAACGGCACCTTCCGCAGGGGGAGATACCGTTATTGCAAAAATTCCTTCCTGCTTGTGACAGCCAGGAGTGGAAATTATTTTCTTAGGCAGTGGCAGTGGCGCCAGCGGCAGCCTGGGCTGCTTCATGGGCTGCAGCGGACTGAGCCTCGGCAGCAGCTTCAAGAGCATCAAATTCGGCCACTTCCTTGCTGGTAGAAAGAACGGCAACCACGGCAAAGGGTTCCTTGTACACGGCATGGGCGCCTTCGGGAAGGACAACCTTGTCGATGGTCAGGTGCTGGTTGACACCCATGTCGGTGACATCAATGACCACCTTGTGGGGCATATCCATGGGCTTGGCGGAAACAGTGATGGTCTCGCGGTAGGTTTCCAGGAAGCCGCCCAGCTTCACGCCCTTGGCTGTGCCGGTGAATTCGACAGGCACATCGACCTTCACTTCCTTGTCCAGGTCAACACCGTAGTAGTCGATGTGGACAAAGCGCTTCTTGTAAGGATGCTTCTGTGCACCCCAGAAGAACACGGGGTAGGTTTCCTTCTTGCCGTTGTCGTCGATTTCCAGGTTGAACACGGTTGTGGTGCCAATCACGAAATAGAGCTGCTCAAGAGGAAGGGAGGGCACGGAAACGAGAATGTTGTCGCCCTTGCTGTTGTAGAACACACCTGGGACAAGACCCTGAGCGCGCAGGCGATGGGAAGGGCCTTTGCCAGCGGCTTCACGCTTCTGGGCGCAGAGTGTTTTTTCGATGGTCATTGAAATAGTCTCCTTACGCGCATAAATGCACGGAAATTAGTATATTGAATGCTTCTTTTCAGAACTTGTGATTAGTTGAAAAGCACACTGACCGAAGAGCCTGTGTGAATGTTGGAAATGGCCTTTCCAAGCAGGGAACCGACACCGACGACGCGCAGCTTGGGGCAGTTGTTAAGCTTGTCGCCAAGAGGAATTGTGTCAGTTACAAGAATCTCGCTCAAGGCCTCGGTTGTATTGATACGGTCAATGGCAGGTCCTGAAAGCACGGGATGCGAAGCACAGGCAATGATTTTTACGGCGCCGTTTTCGATGAGCACGGTTGCGGCGGCACACAGGGTACCTGCCGTATCAATCATGTCGTCAACGATAATGGCTGTCTTGCCTTTTACATCGCCGATAACATGCATGGCATGAGCCTGATTGGGCTTGTCCCTGCGTTTGTCTACGATGGCCAGGGGCGCACTGAGGCGTTTGGCAAAATATCTGGCGCGTTCCACACCGCCTGCATCAGGAGATACAATGACTGGGTCGCCTTCAATATGGCCCTTCAGGGCATCCACAAGCACGCTTGAGGCAAAGAGGTTGTCAACGGGAGCGTCAACAAAGCCCTGGATCTGACCGGCGTGCAGGTCGATGGTAACGATACGCTCGGCACCGGAACTGGTGATGAAGTTGGAAACGACCTTGGCACTGATGGGCGCCCTGGGGCTTACCTTGCGGTCCTGGCGTGCATAGCCGAAATAGGGAATAACAGCGGTAATGGTGCCGGCAGAGGCTCTGCGCAGGGCATCACACATAAGGCAGAGCTGCACCAGGTTGCGGTTGACATCAGGCGGACAGGTGGGCTGGACGACAAAGACATCATCCCCGCGGACATTGGCGCCAATTTCAACACGAAGCTCGCCGTCGGCAAATGATGTTGCCAGGGTGGGAATCAGCTGGCATCCCAGATGATTACAAATGGAGAGCGCTAAATCAGGGTTCGCAGAACCTGTGACTATCTTCAAATCGTTCATTGCCGGGCCTGTCGTCGTAGACGAAAAAATATGGCTGGGATGGAAGGGCTCGAACCTTCGAATGACGGAGTCAAAGTCCGTTGCCTTACCGCTTGGCTACATCCCATCGAGATGGCAAAGCTGTACTGCACAGGCCATTGAATCAGCTGCGGCTAAGGCGTTGGCGTAGTCGTCAAACACGCCGTAAACGCATGAACCGCTGCCGCTCATGGAGGCAGCGTAGGCTCCTAGCTGAAACAATGACTCCTTGATTTCCCGTAATTTCGGATAATTCGCGAAAACAGGGGCTTCCAGGTCATTGGTAAAAAGTTCAGCCGTCTGATATTGAGGAATGCTTTCCTTATCAGCTCTTTTTGCGCCTGTCAACGTCTTGTCTTTCTGACATGCTTTTTGCATTTCATCGTATGCTTTGTAGGCCCAGGGCGTTGAAACCCTTATATCAGGCATGACCAGCAGAAGGTGCGATTCCTTTAGTCCCAGCGAGCCCGGGCCAGGTATCTCAATGTTTTCCCCTATCCCCGTGACCCTGCATACCGGGGAACCTGACAGGAAGAAGGGCACATCGGCCCCGACCCTTGCTCCCATGGCCATAAGCTCTTCTTTGCTAACCCCTATGCCTGCATACCCGGCCAGCGTGCGCATAAAGCCAAGCAGGCAGGCGGCATCTGATGTTCCGCCGCCAAGGCCTGCTCCCCAGGGAATGCCCTTGACAAGCTCGCAGCTCATGGCCGGAGCAAAGCCGGTAGCATGAGCAAAGATCTGCCAGGCCTTTGTCAGGCTGTTGTTCTGGCAGTCAATGCCCTCTTCTGAACAGATGACAGTCAGTCCTTCTTTAGAGGAGGGGGAGAAGGTAATGGTGTCATGCGGCTCAGGCAGGGCAAGAAAGAGAGAGTCCAGCAGATGGTAGCCGTCAGCGCGCTGCCCAGTGATTTTGAGGCTGAGATTTATTTTGCAGCCAGGATGAAAGGTCTGGGCTGTCCAGCCGGGAAAGGCAGTGCTTGAGCATGAAGGAGAGTCAGAAACCATAGGACCTGTATATCTGTAGTACGTCTGAAAGACTTAGGGGCAAAAAGACTAGAGGCTTTCGATCGTAAAATTGCTGTTGGTGTACACGCAGATCTCCGAGGCAATGGTCATGGCATTGCGGACAATTTCCTCAGGCTCAAGCTCTGTGTGGCGCAAGAGCGCCCTGGCAGCAGAAAGAGCATAGGCTCCGCCTGATCCGATGGCAGCAACGTCGTCGTCCGGCTCAATGACATCTCCGTTGCCTGAAAGAAGCAGGATGTGATCGCAGTCTGCCAGAAGCAGCATGGCTTCCAGCTTCTGCAGATATTTGTCCTTGCGCCACTGCTTGGTGAGCTCGACTGCCGCCCTCACCAGGTTGCCGTGGAATTCCTTGAGCTTGCTTTCAAAAAGCTCAAACAGCGTAAAGGCATCGGCTGTGGCACCGGCAAATCCGGCCAGGACCTTGCCGTCACCCACAGTGCGTATCTTTCTGGCTGTGTGCTTCATGACCATGGTCTGCCCCAGGGTCACCTGCCCGTCGCCTGCCATGGTCACATGGCCGTTTTTTTTCACCGCCAGAATAGTCGTGCCGTGCAGTTCTATGCTCATTACAGTTTCTCCCATATTTCCTTGCGTTCCTTGTATGTGCGTTCAAGCTTTTTGAAATCCGAGGTCGTGCCGGCAAGGGACTTGGCACGCTCAAAGTATTTTTTCGTCTGGTCCTTGTTGTGCAGGTACATGGCGGAATACGTCATATGGATATAGGCCAGGCCCTGGTTGCGGGATGCCCCGTAGCTTCTGGCCAGCGCTTCATGCACTTCAGGATCTTCGGGCACGGCCCTGAGAACATCCCTGAAGCTGGCCTGGGCCTGTGCGTGCTGGCCCTCATCGTCCTGGAGCCTGGCCAGAAAGAAGCTAGCCATGTAGTCCCTGTGGTCCAGCTGCAGTGCTTTTGTCAGCAATGTGCGCGCCTCTACAGCCGATCCCTTGCGGTAATTGAAGATGCCGGCCTCGCGCAGGACAAGGCTGTCATTGGGCGACTTCTCACAGGCCTGCCTGAAGCAGTCCGTAGCCTCTGCGACCTTGTTCAGGCGCGAAAGCACCATGCCCCTGCCCATGAGCGAAAGCCCGTCAGAGCCGCGGAAGCGGAGCAGGGCTGTCTGCGGCGTGCCAAAACGTCCCCACAAAAGGACCTGCATGCGCTGGAAGGCCCTGTTGTCTGCCCTGCGGTTTGTAATTGCAGGTGGCATGCTGTGCATGCGGGCCACGATGCCGGTGATACGGTCGCCAAGATCAGGGTGGGTAGAAAGGTAGGTGGGCACGTTGTAGCCCATCATGGTGGTTTTGTTGCGCAGGACCTTGAAGCCCTGGACCATGCCTGCAGGAGAGTAGCCTGCCTTGATAAGATACTGCATGCCTACCTGATCGGCCTCAGTTTCATCGGCGCGGCTGTAGTTGAGCATGGCTGACTGTCCTGCGCCTAAGGCGCCAATGGCAGCGGCACCACCACCGCCGACAGCCACGCCGGCCACAGCCAGCAGCAGAGACCCGATGCTGATGATTTGCGATCGCTCAAGCCTCTGGGCTGTATGGCGCTGCGTCACATGGGCCAGCTCATGGCAGAGAACGCCTGCCACGGCGTCCTCGCTGGGAAAGTTCATCAGAAGGCCGGTGAGCACATAGACGTAGCCTGCAGGCACGGCAAAGGCATTCATGGAATTGT
>JAUMVQ010000139.1 GCA_030530085.1 Desulfovibrionaceae bacterium
GTTGTTCTGGACAGGGTCAAAGTTTTCGTCGCTGGATACGGCATTGCCTACGATACAGTCGAAGAAGGCCTTGAGCCAGTCCATGTAGTAGGGCCTGTCAAACTGCTGCTGCAGGGCAGGCACGACTGGCTCCCCGTATGGCCCGAAGGTGAGCTCTGTTGGTGCAAAGAGGGTTGCAGGCTGGTTGTTGAAGATAATTTCCGTGCCCTGGCCCAGGCGTGCATCGTGCCCCAGCCAGCAGACAAAGCTGTTGATGCGGTAGGCAACCTCAGAGGCCATGCGCCAGGCCATTACTTCCCTTGTGATGTTGCAGAAAGCGCTCTTGGTACGGATGGACTGAATCATGTCCTCAAGCACGTGCATCCTGGAAATGGCAACAATAAGCTCGTTGGCAAAGCTTTCCAGGAAGTTCGTGCTGAGCTGGTAGACTCTCTGTATGTTCGCATCCCTGGTAATTTCGCGTACTTTTTCCACCCAGGCATCCACGGCAGAGCGGCAGAAGATTTCTATCTGGTCCATGCCGTGGGCTGTTTGACCCTGCTCTGATCCTGCGCTGCCCTCGGCAGCAGGCGCCGCAGCAGGTGCTGCCGCATCGCCAAAGAGCTCGCCCAGGACATCGTCTGCCGAGGTGGCGATGCCGGTGATAGGCGTTGCCGAGGCCTCTGCAGCCTGGGCATTCAGCTCATCGTCGCAGGCCATGGCCATGTCGTACAAGTCATGATCCGAGACCGCAAAGCGGTAGAGGAAGTCGGCAAAGCACTGCCTGCCTACCAGCTGGGCCAGCGTGCCGATAAGCTCCTTTGCCAGCTTGGTCTTGATTTCTACACGCTTGCCGTAGTCGTCTGATCTGTGGAAGCGCTCAAGCGTCCTGACAAGGGACTGTATCTGCTCCAAGGCGCGGTCCCTTGTCTGGTTGTACTTGCGGTCCGGGTCGCAGATGGGGGCCAGCTTCTCTATCAGAAGCGATATGCCGCCGTCGTTGAGGGCCATGGCCGCTTCCCAGGACTTGGCCGGATCGGTGAAGTGCTTTTTGACGGACTCGGACGTGAAAAAGGAATTTTTGACGCTGTCAACAATGGCCTGCTTTCTCGGGGCAATGCCCGTTTCCTTGCCGTTGTCATCGCGGTCAAAGGCGTCGCAGACAACGTTGGGGTTGCGCAGGATGAAGACGTTTTTAAACGGCTGGCCGTCCCAGTTGGAAGGCCATGAGTGGGCGCGGCCGAAAAAGCCCACCAGCGAGGACTGCATGCGGTTTTCCCAGCGGTTGCCTGCATCCTTGGCGCCCTTCTTGTCCTCAAACTCCATGTCCATCTTGGTGAGCACCAGGTAGAGCATGGCATCATGGTTCCTGCGCTCCTCTGGCGTTGAGCCCTGGGTCAGGCGTATCCAGTTGTCCACGGCATTGGGCAGGTCCTGCACTTCCTGGTTGCTGGGTCCTATGCACAGCATCATGCCCGTGATTTCGCGTTCCTCGCAGTAGCGCTCAAAGAGGTAGGCTACCTTGCCGCGCAGGAAGAAGGTTTCCAGCTCGCCGGGATTTTTGAGCGTGCCCTCAAGGTTGCTTGTCTTGAGGCGGGAGCGGTAGCCTGGAAAGTCAAGAAGGTCCGTGTATTCAAAAAACGGGGCCGGCTTTTCAGGCATATAGATGGTAAGCTCTGCCGTAAGTGCCGTCACATGGCGGCGCTTCAGCCTGATGGACTTGCCGTCGTCGGCACGCAGCAAAAGCTCTTCCTCCGATTCCATGGAGACTTCGCCAGTCTTTGGCGGAATAAGCAGGGCCACGTCAATGATGCTCTTTTCCCTGGGCAGGAGCGCATCCAGGGGGCAGCTGACCTCCGGGGCATTGCCAAGCGCTTCCAGTGCCTGGATAAGGGTGCGGAAGAAGCCGTTGAACTCGGGCACTGAGTTCCAGATGAGCCCGAAGAGGCGGGTGCGGTCCTCGCAGCGCAGGTACGGGGCCAGATCGGCTGCCTGCTTCCAGTAGACATTGTTCAGAAGCTGTACCCTGACATCGCTCTTAAACTGCTGCATGTATTCGCGTATGTCTTCCATGTCGTCCCTGGTGAGGGGCGAGACAGGCTCGGCACATTTTTTCTGGCTAAGCTCCCGCAGTATGTCCAGAAGCTCCTGCTGGCTGGGGTTGTCTTCATGCTGGCTGTCATTGTAGTAGGTATTGGCAAAGACGCGCACCAGGTCCTTTTCCGAGAAAAGGCGCAGGCGCACAGGGCAGTCCTTGGTGACGCCGGGGGGCGGCGTAGTGGTAAAGCGTGTGACAAGGCCTGTTGACTCCTTGCCGCCCTCAGGGTTGATCCTGGTGACAAAGTCCACGGCCTCGCCGGCAAATTCGGCTATCAGCTGGTCATTCTTGTCCCTGGCCAGGGCAGAAATAAGGTAGCTTTTTCCTGCCTGGCTGGGGCCGAAGACGGCGATGCACATCTTGCGCGATGCAGCCCTGGACAGCCGCATAAAGGTGCGGTTGATGGAGAACATGTTCTTGGACAGCATTGTCGCTTCGCTGCCCACAATATCCTTGTTGTCCTGCAGCCATTTTTCGGCCTCGATAGCCGCCTGTCCGAAGTCAAGACATTGCTGTGAAAGTCTGGCGTCCTTTTCTCTCATGATACGTGCCCGTTAGCCTCTTGTTTTCATTATGTCCGTACAGGTCATGCCACTAGCGCTCGCTGATAACGATGCCTGAATCAAGCCAGTAGCCCTCGATGGTGGGCAGTGTCTGCAAGGTGGCAGACATCCTGTGCAGGTTGACGGGAATGCCGTCAGGACCGTTGATTTCAAGCAGCTCGATACTGCCTTCGGACTGCTGATCCTCGCTGTCGTCTGCAGCCCTGCCGCCTGTGACATCGCTTCTGTTGAGCTTGACCTTGACAGAATAGGGGCCGTTGCCTGTCTTTTCCTTCATCTCCAGCTTGTAGTAGGTAGATGCAGGCCAGCGCTCAACGGCCAGCTGGCGGTAGCCTATGGTAATGGGGCTGTGGTAGGTGATGGTCTGTTCCTCAGGCTCCACGCTGCCGTCTTCCTTCACTGTAAACCAGACCTTGGCCTCTTCCAGCTGTCCCTGCAGGTTTAGCTCCCCGACAAAGCGGGCCGTGGAAGTCATGCGCAGCTTGGTGGAATCAAAGTTGATGCCTTCCAGGTAGCCGCAGGACAGGGCGCAGAGGATGGCGCCCACAACAACAGTTGTCTTGGGATCGGATATGTAGCCGTAGAGATCTGCGCACGGATACCAGCTGCCCACATGATAATGGCGCATGGGGATGATGCGTGCAGGCGGCAGCGGCGTCATGGCCAGTATGGTCTGCAGAACTCCGTTCCATGCGCTGGGGCGGCCGGTGATGATGAGCAGATCTGCATCATAGGTCTTGACCATCTCGCACAGGCTGGACAGCGTGCCGCCAAGGGTGCGGCTGATGCAGCGCGTGATGAGATCCTGGGAGAAGGTGATGGGAATGGCATTGATGTCAATATCGCTCCCGGCCCCGCAGTCCCTGAAGACATTCTGCACAAATTCCATGATGCGTTCCTGCGGCCTCTGGGCAAAGGTTATGGGAACGTAGTGTACGTGGGCCGGCGCATCAATGCTTGCCTGCGTGGCGGTAGAGCCTGCCTCTGCCTCGGCATCACTGTCGCTGCTTTTGTCGGCAGCCTGTTTGGAAGCCGGGCTTTCAAAGAACTCGCCCAGAAGGCAGGAGTAGATATTGTTGTCGTCCTTGTCCATGTGCTCGCATCCTTCAAGGATGCTTAAGGCAATGGGGATGGCAACCTGCTGCACAAACTGCCCCTGGCGCGTGCGCATCTGCTCTGTCTTGGCCTGCGTGTAGCGGCCGAACAACGAGAGCTTGACATTGCGCGGCTCGATATTGAGCCTGGTCATCTCCTTTTCTATGGCGTGGATGACCACTTCCTGGATAACGGAGCGGACCACCTCGTCGCCTGCCAGGTTAAAGCCGTCCCTGAACTCCATTTTGGGCATGATGCGGGCCGACTCAGAGGGATCACTGGTCAGGAAATGGGTGGTGATGGACAGATCCGTGGTGCCGCCGCCAATGTCTATGGAGGCTATACGCACGCTGGGCCTTTCTGTTCCGTCCGGGCCCTCGGGTCGCATGCGGCCGTAGAGCTGGAAATACTGGCTGGCATCGCCTATGTGCTTGACCATGATTTCATTGTACAGAAGCACAAGCTGCGAGCAGCTGGCCTCGTCCCATTCGCAGAGTATTTCCGGCTGGGACTGGTAATGAAAGTTTTCAGACAGATTCTGGTTGGTATTGTTCCAGCCAAGGGCAGTCCACACAGTATGCACGGCCAGCTTGACCCAGCGCTCAAAAATGCGCCTTGAGGCCACGGGCATGGCTGTGGGCACAGTGAGTATGATGCGCCGCAAGTGCCTTGGCTTGTCAGAGAGCTGCCTTTTGGCCCTGCTGGCAGGGGAATTGATATTTACCAGCGCCTGGGTCACGATTTCCGCAAACATAAACATCATGAGCGAGGAGCGGGTAAAGAAGGAGCCGAAGAGCGGCGAGTTTTTCTGTGTGCTCAGAACTGACTTGGAGAAAAGGCGGCGCAGCCCGTCATCCGTAAAGCAGGCAAGGGGGGTGCCTTCCTCATTGAGCTGGCGCGGGAAAAGGCCGCGCGTCACCATGGGTTCCCGTATGCCGCCGGTGTTGAAGCGCCAGCTCTGGGTCCAGCGTGTTTCGTCCCACAGATAGCGCTTGGGGCTGGACATGCCGGTATTGCCCTCTGCGCAGGAAGCATAGGTGGAGAGGCGCGTGGCCTCAGGGCCCACGCGCACGCAGGTCGGCCAGGCAAAGGCTGCCGTCCTTCTGCCGGAGCGGCGTGAGAGCATGTCATTGCCGAAGGAGGCATCGACAAACTCTACCCTGGTGGAGAAGGGTTCTGTGGAAATATTGTTCGGATTGGACAGATCCCTGAGCTCAAGGAGATAGCTGTCGTTGAGATCCGTTTTCTTGGCAGACGAGGTCTCGACCAGGATGCCGGTGGTGCGTGAGTTGCCTATGTCTAAAATCATGTCCACATCAACGGCATCTGACCTGTTGGTATCGGATACCTTGACGTGGATGTCCTCGGTTGCCCTGGCTACGGCATCAAGCCATGTCATGTAGCAGGCAATATGTTTCAGGCAGAACTGCTTGCCATAGCCGTCATCGCGCAGCTTGGCGCGTTCCTTCCCTGCGTCATAGCGTTCTGAAAGCCATTCATTGACCCATGGTTCGTTGACGAACCAGGAGTTGTCACGTACCCGCCATGCCAGGAGAAATTCCGAGGCTGCATTCAGGTCATCCCTGGACAGGGCAAAATAGCGGCCGTCACCGGCGTCTGGCAGTTTTTCTACCGTTGTGTCAAAAGCCAGGCAAAGATGCCAGATGTCGGGATCTTCATCCGTGGGAATGAATATGCCCCTGGCCCAGTTGGAAGGGCCCTTGGCCACGCGGCTGATGCCGTCAGGCCACGGCTGGCCTGTCATGCGCAGAAAAGGCACCGGCATCCAGGAACCGCAAAAGCATTCCAGGGCCTGCAGGTAGGTGAAGGAGTATTCCTCGGCCAGAGTCTCGACGGAAACGGCGACAGTCGGATCCAGCGTGTCCTGCGAGTAGCGTGCATCAATGATGCGGTCGTCTTCTTCTATAAGGCAGCGCAGATAGTGCGGATAGCGTGTGCCCTGGGCTTCCTCAGACAGATCTTCACGAAAAAACCTGAGTGATCTGCGTAATTCTTCAACATTAAGGGAAAAATCGAGAAACTGGAGGCAGCCTCCGGGAATCAGGTTGATTAGGCGTTTGTATTGAGGAAATTTCATGAGGATAGTCCCGCAAAAAG
>JAUMVQ010000140.1 GCA_030530085.1 Desulfovibrionaceae bacterium
GGCAGCATCCTTGGGAGCCTCTGCAGCGCTTCCGGCCTCAGCGGGCTGCTGCACCGGAGCCTGGGACTCTGTACCTGCTGCATCCGCAGGCTGGGCCTCGGTCTTTCTGGGACCGAAGGGGCTGGGCCTTTCAATGGCAGGAGGCGGCGTTGTCTCCACAGGCTCCATGTCGGGAATGACAATGGGCATCCTGCGGCGCTGCTGTGCCTTGGGCTTAGGCTTGGGCTGGTATGTGCCCTCGCTGCCGAGATCCCTTTCGCGGACATTGCCTCCGCGCTGGGCACCGCCCTGCTGCAGAAGCACGCTTCTGTCGCTGCCGGGCTGGATGTCGCCGCCACCGCCCTGGGCTTCCTCGCCAGGCTTGGGTGCCATAAATTCTTCGTTGCCGGACTCAAGCAGGTTTCTGCTGCGCTCCTTAAGCGGCGGCACGGGCTTCTTCTCCCTGGCCGGGAAATATTTTTCCGTGCCGGCAAGGCTTCCGGATCCCTTGGGGAAGGCACCGTCTTCAACCACGCAGAAAATAACGGGCAGGTTGGCCAGCCAGCGCACCTGGTAGACAAATTTGCCTGTCTCGTTGCTGACCGTGCCTGAGGCGCTCTTGGTGACGACCTCGGTCCAGTTGACGCCTGCCATGGGCGTTGCGCCATATTCATACTGGGACCAGAGCAGGGCATACGGCGTCAGGATGACGACATCGCCGGGATTTTTCACCCTGTCCATGAGCTGGGACATGCTGAAATAGGATGCCACAACGCCCAGGAAATCGACGCCGTCGTACATGGTGGCTGCAACCAGCACCTCGGGGCCGTTGGGACCCTGCTGCACATCGGCACGCAAGTCTCTTGAAGACTGCTTTTCCGGCTCATACAGCAGCGGAATCCAGTCCACTGTGATGGGAGTCTTTCCAGGAGCCGGTATATTGCCCAGCAGGCTTCCGTCTGCACGGACGCCGGCAAAGCCGTCCACCCAGGGCACGGTCACAAAGAACTGCTCTGCCCAGGAGCGCGAGGGGGTGCGGTCGGCGTTGTTCATCAGGCGCTCAAGCTTGGTGAGCTCCTTGTCAATGCCCAACATGCCGTTCACTAGGGCCTGTGCTGTCGGCGAAAGCGTACTGACATCACTGTAATCAATACTGGCCGGCGGACTCATGTATTCGTACCACAGCTCCTTGGTACCCTTCCAGACATTCTTGGTTGCCTGGAAATGGGAACAGCCAAAGTTCAGGGACAGCGAAGCTGCCAGCAGAACAGGGGGCAAGAACCGTTTTATGGGTAAAGCCACAATTATCTCCTTGGTGGGTGGTGTCAGCAAAGCCTGGTGCCAGGCATGCGGATTGTGACAGGAAAAAGCATCTCCTGCACTTTAGGCAATATAATACAAGATGTATACTCCCTGTCGGGACTAAAAGTCTACAGTCAGCGTACCCTGGCTTCTACTCGGGATGCCAGCTTTTCAAGCATGGCCAGCAGCTCGTCAGATGAGCCGCTGGCAGCGGGTGCTGCAGCCTGGTTGTCCTGTGCGCTGCCGGAAACAGTGGATTCATTTTTAGCGGCCTCAGGCTCGTCAGCTGCTTTTGGCGATGCCTCAGAAGCCTGTGCTGCCAGCCCGGCACCCTCGTATCCGGATCCTGCCATGGCCTTGATTTCGGCAAGGCGCCTTTGCAGCTCGCCGGCCTTTTCGGGCGACCCTGCCCTGGCTATAAGCTCACGGTAGATGGAAAGGGCCTCGGCATACTCGCCCTGCTCCACAAAAACTTCTGCCATGGAGCGCGTCTTGGGCGGCCAGCCCTGCACAGGCTCGTCTGCATCGTCTGCAAAATCCTGCACGCTGTCATGAACGACTTCTTCTGCTGTTACGGTTACGGTTGCTGCAGCAGCTGATACGCTTGTGGCAGCTGCTGGCTTTTCAACAGGACTTTCAGCAGGCTTTGGGGCAGGCTTTGGCGCTGAACTGCCTGCAGCAGAGACAGGCCCTGTGCCTTCCTGCATGGGCACGGTACGCAGGATAGAGCAGGAAATCGGATGCGGTACAGTCAGTACGGTCTCAAAGGATGAGGAAGGCGCAAAATCAGGTTCTGATGCCTGCCTTGTGCCTGTATTGGCAGAGGCCTCCTTCTCATGTTTTTCAAGGCTTTCTGCAGGAGCAGGCTCAGGCTGCGAGGCCTGGCTTATGCCTGCATCCTTATTTCTTTCAGGACTGTAGCCTGTACCGTATTCTTTTGCGAGGTCGTATTCCTTTGCGTCGCCGTCTTCTTTTTCAGGGCTGTATTCTTTTTCAAGGCTGTCCAGGCCGCGGCTCATGATATCGGAAAATTCTGTCGGAACATTGCGCAGCTGCAAAGACATCATGCGCCTGATAACAGACTCGTCCTTGTTTTTGGCAGAGGTGTCGGCAAAGGACTGCCAGAAGGAGGCGTTTTCCCTGAACTCGCCTGTCACAAGCGCAAACTGGCTTTCAGCCTCGTCCTTTCTGCCCAGCTTCTGCAAAACCTCGGCCAGAAGCATGCGGGCCTGCACAAAGTGGACGTGATAGGACAGGCCGTTTTCAAGGACAGCCCTTGCCTCTTCCAGTGCGCCGTCATCAGCCATCATCCTGGCAAGCGGGAAAAAGAGCCTGGACTGCGGCTCTATGTCAAGAACTTCCTTGTACCATATGTATTTATCGTTCATGCTTGCCCCCGTTTGCCTGAGTTTCCCCGGGCGTGCCGTCATCATCGCCAAAGAGGTAGAGAATTTCGTTGTCGTGCAGGTAACGCAGCTTTTCCCGTATCATTTTTTCTATATAGGGCCTGTCGTTTTTCAAGAGGCGGATCTCCCTGCTGAGAGCCATGTTTTCCTTGTCAATCTGGGCACATCGCTCCTTGGCCTCGTTGTACCTGGCCACGATGGCATCATGCGCCAGAAGCCCCCTTTCCCCCCATACGGCCTGATACGCAAATACTATATTGACGATGATGAAGATGATAAAGATAACTACGCGGTTTACCATGCCATGTCCCTGACCTGCTGTCTGTCCGATCCAGTCAGGACGGGCTGGGGCAGGCTGTCCCATGAAGGCACAGCAAAAGCGGCGCGCAGCATATTACTTTGTACCGTCCTTGGCCTGCTCATGCTTTGCACAAAACTGCTTGTAGAAGGCACGGAAGTAATTGAAGCAGGAAAAGAGCGCCATCACCATGGAAAGGTAGAGCAGCACCGTGCCGATGAGGTGCACGTTGATGCCGAAGGTCTCATAGTGCAGTGTCAGCGGCAGTATGGCTGCAATCTGCAGCACAGTCTTGATCTTGCCGTACTTGTCGGCAGCCATCACTATGCCCTCGTCAATGGCAATGGTGCGCAGCCCGGTAATAATAAGCTCGCGGCAGACAATAATGATGACGACCCAGGCAGGCGCCCAGGCCTTGTCCACCAGCATGATGAGCACGGCACAGATAAGCAGCTTGTCAGCCAGGGGATCCAGGAACTTGCCTATGTTGGTCACCATGTGCTGGTTGCGGGCTATATAGCCGTCCATCCAGTCAGTAATCCCGGCTATGGCAAAAAAGGCTGTGGCCAGGATGCAGTTTACAGGATTCTCAAAGTAGAGAAGAATCACGACCAGAGGCACAATAATAATGCGCAGAAGCGTTATTTTGGTTGCTAAAGTGAGCATCATAAGGACAGTTTCCCAGGCGGGCATAAGGACATAAGGACAAGGGATACAGGCACAAGGCGCGTCCTTGTAAGAGGAACGACGCGCCGGCATATGTCTGCAACGAGAGAGTATTGCCTTTTTTCGACATGAAAGACAAGTCCAATGTAATCAGTTCAAATTATTGTACTTATCTTCTGCACTATCAGGGCATGTACGGACCAAAAAAAAGGCAGCCTCCATTGTATTCAGGAAGCTGCCTTTAGTATATGCAAGCTTAAGCTGCCACTACTTAGCGGAAGCGGCTGCGTTTTTGTCGCACTCGGCAACAATGTTCTTGGTAACGGCCAGGAAGGCATCCTTGGCAGGGCTCTCCCCTTCCATTTCCACAACCGGCACGCCGTTGTCTGCGGCAATGACTGCCTGCACGTCCAGCGGAATGGCTCCCAGGAAGGTCAGGTTGTCCTTCTTGGCCAGCTCCTCGCCGCCGCCATGCTTGAAGAGGTCAATCTTTCCGCCGCAATGGGGGCAGACAAGGCCGCTCATGTTTTCAATCAGGCCGACGGCCTTGGCCTTGGTCAGCTCGATGAAATTGATGCACTTGCGCACGTCGGCAAGGGAAATTTCCTGCGGGGTGGTGACCACCACGCATTCAGCATCCGGAATGGACTGGAAGATGGTCATATGCTCGTCGCCAGTTCCTGGAGGGGAGTCGATGACCAGAAAGTCAAGATTGCCCCAGGCAACGTCGCTGATGAACTGGCGGATGGCGCCGGCCTTCTTGGGTCCGCGCCAGACAATGGCCTGGTCGCGGTTGGGGCCGAGAAGCGTATCCATGGAGATAACTTCAAGGCCGTTCTTGCAGGTAGCAGGGATGATCAGATTATCCTGGTTAATCTCCAGCGTATTGTCCTTGATGCCCAGAAGGTTGGGCACAGAGGGGCCGTGAATATCTACGTCAAGCAGGCCGACCTTGTAGCCAAGGCTGACCAGGGAACAGGCGACATTGACGGCAACTGAGCTTTTGCCCACGCCGCCCTTGCCGCTCATGATGAACAGTTTGTGTCTGATATGTGAGAGATGATCCGAGATCTTCTTGTCCTGCTCAGCCATCATCTGGCTGGGACAGCCGCCGGGGTTGCCGGCAGAAGAACAGGAGGAAGCGGATCCGCATGAAGAACAACCGGACATGAGAACTTCCTTACGACAAAGTATATACGATTTACCACCCGTGGTTGCCCACGAGATCCACAAAGGAGGCCGGCCCAAAGTCTTCCCTGACAAAGGATGAGCCTCTTCGTGTGATACGCAGCAGTCTCTGACTGTGTGCCTCTCCTACAGGAATAAGCATGATTCCTTTTTCGTCAAGCTGTTTCAGCAGAGGTTCCGGCACGGAAGGACCGCCGGCTGTCACAATGATGCGGGCATAGGGGGCAGCCACCCTGTAGCCCATGGTGCCGTCTCCCAGCATCATGCGGATACGGGCATAGCCCAGTTCCCGGAGAATTTTTTTTGCTTTCTCATGCAGGAGGGGCAGCCTTTCCACTGTATACACAAAGCAGCCCATCTCAGCCAGCACAGCTGCCTGGTAGCCGGATCCTGTGCCTATTTCCAGCACGCGCATCCCGGCCTGCAGCTGCAACAGTTCTGTCATCCTGGCCACGGTAAGGGGATTGGAGATGGTCTGCCCCAGCCCCAGGGGCAGGCTTGTGAGATCATACGCCCTTGCTGCCAGGGCCTCGTCAACAAAGAGGTGCCTGTGAATAAGGCCCATGGCCCTGAGGACATTTTCGTCCGTTATGCCCTGCTCCCTCAGTTCCCGTATCATACGTTCGCGTACTCTGTGGGGATCAGGACGGGGCCTGGCTTGCTTTGCGCTGACAGAGCGGTCTGATTCAGGTGGCAGGAACACTGTTCAACCTCAGTTTTCGGATAATGCCGCCTTTTCAGTGCGGCAGAAGACAAGGCTCATCACAAGATGCACTATTTGAAAGATGTAGTATACGTTTTGGATGGCAGTGTCCAATGCGAAAACATAAGGTATACGAAATGCAAAATACTGCTGTCACGGCTGGTCCGGCAGCCTGGCCGCATGCCTGGTACATCCTTGTTTCAACTGCATGTGCGCAGTTTAAGACGGCAGATGAGCCTCCTCAGTCTTAAGCACACAGGTCTTTTTGAAAAAGGCCATGCCCCAGAGGGAAACGTGCCAGCCTTCCTTCT
>JAUMVQ010000141.1 GCA_030530085.1 Desulfovibrionaceae bacterium
CCACCTTCAGAGTAGCCATGATTTCGCCATTGCGGACAAGGGCGACTTCCTGACCGTTCTTGAGCTCCTTGGCATCCTCAGCGGAGATGTCCAGGGTGACGGGCACGGGCCAGAAGGTACCATCGGCGAGGGTCATTTTCTCAATGACGCTCTGCCAGTCGGCTTTGTTCATGAAGCCGTCCAGGGGAGAGAAGCCACCGATGCCCATCATGATGAGGTCACCCTTAGCACGGGAAGAGATCTCAATCTTCTTCAGGCCTTCAGCTTTCTTGAGTTCGTCCTGAAGGGCCTGGCCTTCGAGGAGAGCGCATACGAGACCTTTCCCGCCATGCGGGGGGACAAGCTTGGACATAACCATTCCTCCATAATGTTAATGAACACGGCAAATGCCGTTATTGACTGGATGTGAAAGATATCTTGTGAAAAACTGGACTAAATGTCAAGACGGCTTTTCAACAAAACTTTGTCCATTATGCTCAGACCCCGTTTTTCTTACGCTATACCGGATTGTTAGCCTTTTCTATACATCTGTGCTCTTTTGGGTGCCTGCCAGCAGCATGGATCTAACGGCCTTTGGCTGCAATTTAGCCGTATACTCTTGTAACACATTGTTTTTCCAAATTTTTTATCCAAATTGCCATACCAGCCCTGCCTTGTATGTTCACAACCGACTGGCAAGCTCGTGAAACAGAAAACAATATCCGGAAAATAAAATACCCTGCATATGGCATTGAGCCTGGTCTCTTTCAGACATGAAAAAAGGTGCGCTCCGCAAAGAGGAACGCACCTTTGAAAGATTTTATGCTGCTTCGTACAGGCAGGAATACGGCCTAGAAAGGCACCTCGTCCATGGAAGCCTCAGACGGGAACGGAGAACCAAGCTCTTCCTGCTTGTTCTGTGCCGCATTCTGAGCAGGCTGGGCATGTTCCGCTTGCGGCTGTGCCTGCTGCTGGGACTGGCTGTAGCCGCCCTGGGCGCCCTGCTGCTGATTCCAGCCCCTGCCTCCGGCAGATCTCTGGCCATAGCCTTCTTCTCCGCGATTGCCGCCTTCACCGGAGCCGCGGCGGTCCAGGAACTGTACGCGCTGTGCCTTTATTTCGGTGGTACTGCGTTCAACGCCCTGCTGGTCAGTCCATTTGCGTGTCTGCAGGGAGCCTTCCACATAGACGAGGCTGCCCTTTGACAGATAGTTGGTACAATTTTCAGCCTGTTTCTGAAAAACAGTCACACGATGCCATTCGGTGCGTTCCTGACGTACCCCGTCCCTGTCGATATACGACTCGTCGGTAGCAATGCTCAGCGAGGTTACCGGCGTTCCGTTATTCGTATACCGCAGCTCGGGCTCGCGCCCCAGATGCCCGATAATCATTACCTTATTAAGCATGGTTTCCAATCTCCTGCTTCTGCACGCTTATTTTCAGCTGTTTTCCTGCCATTCCGTCTGGACACGCATAATGACTTCCTTGATGTTGGGCAGTTCTTCTTCGGGACAAACACCAATCAGGGGAGCATCCACATCAACGTTGTCATTAGTTTTGAAATACTTGGCGTATATGACCCCTTCGGGGCCGGAATAGTAGAGGGGCAGCTCACGCTTCATCCTGCTCATGATAAACAGCTCCTGCCCGTTATGGATAAGGACGCTGCCGGGATCAGAAGCCGCCCTGAGCTTTGCTTCCACTTCGGGAACAAAATAATATTTTGCTCTCTCGGGGGCAAGGAAGAGATAGAGGGACTGCTTGAGAATAATAGATTCTACTTCGTCCCTTGTCAGGTGATGGCGTATGGTTACCAGGGGGCAGCCGCTCTCGACAAAACCATTTTCGTATTCGGAATATACCTTGTCTATTACGCCCTTCTCGGGAGCACAGATGGTCTTGGCATTGCGTTCCCTGGTCAGGGTCAGCAGGGCTGTGCCCTGTTTTTCCTTCCACTGTCCTTCAGGGCCGTGCACGGCATCGCCTGATTTGATCTCGGCAAAATTGACAACACCGGTATGCGGGGCACAGACAGTGTTTTCCCTGTATGGATTCTGTTTAATCTGCTCAAGCAGATTGGATACGTTCAGCATAGAAACACCTTATGGAAAACCAGCACGTTACCTGTAGTACAGATTACGGCCGCCTATCGTCTGCAATGCCTGGATAAGATTATTGCGCATCTCGCGCCTGTCCCAGATGGCCTGGATATGGCCGCGGGTCAGGGCCCTGTAGCAGCGGTGATACTTGGGCGGCACGTCCATTCCTGTTGTGGACTTGATAACGCCAGGTCCGGCAAAACCGATATTTGAAGAACGAATGGCAAACTGGTACGGCGAGCAACCAAGGAAGCTTGCCACAGGGCCTGCAAAAGAGTTGGTGTCATAGCAGACCATGTACAGGCCGCCGTTTTCGATATAGCGGCGCACGGCTATGGTACAGCGCGGCATCTGGATAACGCCGTGCGTGCCTTCCTGGATGCGGATGCCGGCTGTGCCGTGCACATAGGCCAGGAAAGGACAGCGGTTTTTGGCAGCCCTCTCTGCAGCCTCAACAAACTTGTATCCCTCAGCGGCACCGAAAGACCCGCCGCGGAACGTGCCCATAAGCATGGCAACAACCAGTTTCGTGCCATCAATGCGGGCTTCAAAGGTCATGCAGGCGCTTTTGTGGCCTGTTTTCTTCTTTGCCGCTTCCAGGGCCTTGTCCAGGCCCGGATACTCCAAGGGATTGCCGGACTCTATCTCTTTGTTGAATTCCTTGACGGAATCCTTGTCAAAGACGTTGCTTACATACCATTCCGGCTCCATGGGGAAATGGTGGCCGCAGTGGTTGCACACGCCTGCAAACTCGGCAAAAAGGTCAGGTCCCCACAAATCAGGGCAGCCGTACACGCCGGCATTGGGGCAGGTAACAGCCTGGTCAATCTTGTAGCGCGGAGACAGATAGTTCCAGCGGTTATGCCTGTGGTCCTCTGACCAGTTGGAAAGGGACATAAGCTCATTGCTCTTGTCCTCCTTCTGCTTGGTTCCTTTGCCAAAAGGCTTGCAAATCCAGCCTTTGAAGACATCCCATTCATTGTCCACGGTTTCGATGAAGCCCTGAATTTTGCGCTGATGCTTGCGGTAAAATTCATACTTGAACTGCATCCACGGCGTCATGATGAGATCATCAAGGCTATGCATGCACCTGGCCATGAAGGGACGCTTGTCCACAACAGCCTTTCTGGCAAGAGCCAGGAATTTGTCGCCGCGCATCCGGCACAGGCGGTTTTTCTCCGACTTGGAGAGTCCCCAGCTCAGGAACATCTCATCCAGATTGATATTGGGCTTGTTGCGGCGCGCTATGCGCATACCCTTGAAAGGCGTAAGCTTGGCCGAGATAACGACCTCGTCCGTTGCGCGTATCACTTCCTGCCTGAGCTGGCGGAAAAATTCAAAATGATAGGGACGCGCACCCAGGGGCGGTTCCTTGATAATCTTGTCTATATAGCCAAAGCCCAGGTTGTCCTCGGCTGTCAGCTTCAGATTGTAGGCACACTTTTCCACCAGTTCCTGCGCGGGGCGCTCGCCGCCCTTGCAGCGGCCTTCAATAGCTGCAGCACCCTCGGGGGAAATAACAGAATAATATCCGTTTGAAAGCATGAGCCTGCGGTCAGCCAGCCCTATGGCCTCGGCGCCGCCGCTGCCGCCTTCGGATATGATTGATACAACAGGCACCCTCAGTCCGGCCATGCAGTAGATATTGCGTGCGATCTGCTGGGCAGCGCCAGGATAGTCTTCAATGGGGTAGGAGCCGGGTGTAAAGATGTAGCAGTGAATAGGAATGCCCTCGGTTTCGGCAACGCGCATAAACTGCCTGGCCTTGGCATTGCCCCAGGGCTTGGCAGAACCGCCGTTGCGGAACTCGGCTCCGTGTCCCTTTTCCTGGCCTATAACCATGACGGACTGGGTGTAGCGCTTTTTGCCGCGTCTGCGCACAATGACGGCCCTGGCCATGACAAAGCTGGGATCCAGGCTGTACTCGTCAGCGCCACCGACTTCCGTGAAGTTGTCGTACACGTTTTCCAGGATGTCCCTGAGGCTGATGCGCTGCGGATGACGTACAATACGCACCTTGTCCAGCGGGCTGATAAGCGCGTCAAGCCTGGACTCGACATCGCTGAAAAGTTCCTCCAGGGAGCACAGGGCTGCATAGGGATTTTCCAGAAGATTCTGGCTGTCCTTTTCCTTGAATTCGTCAAGCTGCTTTTGCAGCAGGGAAACACTTTCCTGCTGCTTGCCAGCAAAAATATCCTGAATATATGAAAGCCTGTCACTAAGGCTGATAAAGCGTTTTTGTAAGAGATTATCCATGTTCGTCCCGGACTGTTCCCAGAAGAATTGCGCCCTGCACGGTTTTCTTCTGTACCAGTTATGCAGCTGTGCAGCACCTGTCCGCAAAAAAATCTAGAACTGAAGAATGTAGTCTGTCTTTTCCTTGAGAAAAGCTATGTTGTTCTGCATAGGGGCACCGCTGTTGTTATGCCCGTTCAGGACAAGCTCATCCAGAAACTGGTGGCCGCGCTTCTTCAGTTCGTCAAGATTTGGTGCCCAGACAATGGCCAGAGCCAGGTTGGGGTCAAATTCCGTAGGAATAATATAGGCTGACTTGGGCACCTGCGTGTGCACTGAAAGCCAGGGATGCTCTTCCCAGCGCAGGCGGTCGATAGTGCCTACCCAGGGAGTAAAGTTGTCGGCAGGGGATTCGGCAATGAGGCGGTACTCAAGGGCGACGCCGTCAAAAGTAATATCTTCCTGCGTATAGCCCAGCTCCTCGCCAAGGCCGATACGGATCTGCTCGGCGACCAGATCGACCTGTCCCCTGTCCCTGACACGGGACACGGCTGCCGAAACGCCGTTTTCCACCTGGATGCGGGTATTGACTTCCATGAGGAAGGGCTCGCCCTTGCGGGTGACAATCCATTCCCAGGTGCCCACGTTGTCGTAGCCGACTTCCTTTGCCATGGTCAGGGAATAGCGGACGATGTCTTCCAGGACTTTTTTGGAGTCGAAGGAATACTTGATCACGCTGGGATCAAAGCCTGGCGCAACTTCAAGGCGCTTCTGGCGTCCCGTGGACTGGATGGAGCAGTTACGCGTTCCGAAGTGGACTGGATTCTTGCCGGTACGGTCGCTTACCACCTGCACTTCAAGATGGGCAAAATCCTTGATGCGCTGCTCAATCAGCACGCCCTCGTCCTTAAACTGGCGGGCTGCATAATTGCGGATACGGCGGTATACGGAGCGGAACTGGTCGATGTCGTCCACTTCCTCAATGCCCATGCCGCCACCGCCGGCAGATGCCTTGACCAGCACCAGGGGATGCTCAATATTCTGCTGAAGCTGAAAATCAAAGACATCCTCTGCGATGTTCTCTGCTTCCATTTCATCGTATATGGGCCTGTCGGAGCCGGGTACAGTCGGCACGCCGAGGCTGCGTGCCAGACGCTTGGTATTAATTTTGTCGCCCAGCTCGCGGATGATTTTCCAGGAAGGGCCGATAAAAATCATTTTTCTGTCACGCTTTGTCACGCGCCTGGCAAAACGAAAATCTTCGGCAAAAAAGCCATATCCCGGATGAACCGCCGTACAGCCTGCTATATCGGCAACTGACATGAGCTCGTTGGCATCATGATAGGAACTAACCTTGTAGAGGCCGTGCTCACCGCCGAACTGGCGGGCGTAGGAAACATGTGCGGAATCTTGATCCTCGGGGGTATAGATGGCGGTAAAGGCAACACCAAGTTTACGGCATGCCTGCATGATGCGTATGGCAATTTCGCCGCGGTTACCGACAAGGACTC
>JAUMVQ010000142.1 GCA_030530085.1 Desulfovibrionaceae bacterium
TCTAATCACAAGTCTATCAGGGAGGAAGTATTATTTTCTGCTTTGGCTAGCAAAGATACTGCTTTTGAAGAGAAGACTAAAGAAATACCAGGTGCAAGAGTATTAAAGTCAGCAGTTATTTTTGGTGCTAATGGTTCCGGAAAAAGTAATTTTGTTGACGCAATATCTTTTGTAAAAAATCTTGTAACAAACAGTATTAACCATCAGCCAAATCAGGTCATATTCCAAAATCCTCATAAATTGGATGGTGTCAATAAGGAAAGTACATATAGAATTCAGTTTATGGTACATGATATACGGTATGTTTATGCATTCTCTCTTAAAAACATGCTTGTATCAGAAGAATATCTCTACTATTTTCCTAATAACAGACAAACAAAAATTTTTGAACGTACTGGTGAAAATTTTATTTCTGGTAATAAATTTAGGGGTAAATTTAACACTTGTAAAAATGTTCTTAAACTTAACCGTCTTATGCTGTCTTGTGCAGCAAATTTCAGCTCTGTAAAAGAAGTTATAGATGCTTATAATTTTTTTTATAACGATCTTGTCTTGTGTGGTCCTGTCAGTCAGAACAACTGGATGATCTATTCTCTTTATCAGATGAAACAAAATCCAAAAATGAAGCAGGCAGTTCTTAAGTTCCTGGCTGAGCTTGGAACCGGCATCAAAGATATAAAGGTGTCGATTGAGAAGAAAAAACTTGAAGAATCAGCGATGCCACCTTCATCATCAGAAGAATTCAAAGCAATTCTTCTGAAATATGGTGAGGATGCTATTACTGCCAGTGTTCGTTATGGCAATTTTGATGTTGATTTAATGCAGGAAGAATCTGCTGGAATTCAGAAATTATTTAGCATTTTATGCCCAATAATAGATGTTATGCATAATGGCAAAGTCCTTATTTGCGATGAATTGGAATCTAGTTTTCATGAATCACTTATTTTTGGATTGGTGAAATTATTTATAGATACGCAGACAGACAGGTTTGCACAAATGATTTTTACAACTCACGAAACAGGACTGTTAAATCTTGATCTATTCAGGAGAGACCAGATTTGGTTTACTGAAATGAGGGAAGAAGACCGTTCAACTGATCTTTATTCACTTATCGAAATAAAGAATGTCAGAAAAGAAGACAATTTTGAAAGAGGATATATATCTGGAAAATATGGAGCAATTCCAATGCTTAATCTTGATTTTTCACATATAGTTTCTGAAATGTAGGTGAGGGCGTATTTATGGTATTAAAGAGAGAGTCTTCATTTGCAGAATTAAAAGTAGGTATACGTTAAGCAAAGCCTGTTGCAATTCCTATTCATTTTAGCCTGGATGAAATCAGATAACATTTGGAAGACAGCTTTTGACATAACAAAAAGATTACATATTCAAGGTTGAGTCAATTATTAATGCTATCCACTCTTTAGCAAAAGAAAAAAACAACATCTAAAGCTGTATCATTATAGCCTGCTATTTCAGCTCCTTTGACAGCCGTCAGATGTTTGACTAGACGTATAACAAATCCAGGATAACTTGCCGGAGGCCAGCTTCTGATGTGAAGTGCTATTCAGCCGGAGTTTTCAGGACTTCAGTCCGCCGGACAATACCCATGCCCCTGACCCACTGTATAATGCCTGCTGGCAAAAACAGGGATTCAGCAGAGGAGAAAACAATGCGTGCCAGATTTTTAGGAAAGATTGCTATAGCCGTGTTTCTTGCAGCCAGCCTGTCGTTGCCTGCTTATGTTTCAGCAGAGGAACTTGCTCCCGGATTGAATGCGTGCCTGCAGAAAAATATTGGACGCGAATTTACTTGTTATTATGACGCAGAGGTTTACTGGCGCGAAATCCTTCAGGAAAATTACAAAGAGGCCAAACTCAGAGCAGTACAAAAAACAGGTAATTCGCGAGATCTGTTCAGGTTTCGCTGGGCTTTTGAGCAGTACCTAAATGCATCTCACATTATTAAAGGAAACAACGGTAGTTATATTTTTAGGATAGAAGAAACCAAAAAAATGGCTCGGCTGATGACGACGTTGTACAGATAAAACAACAGATACGCCTCCAGCCTGCAATAAAAGTCTTTTGCCACATAAAAGGAGACCATCATGCATGTTACTTTTTCCCCAAGCAAACTTTTGGCAACCGGTCTTTTTGCTGCCAGTCTGTTTTTTCCATCATTTGCCATTGCAGAACAGCAACAAGAAGAGCTTGCGCCGGGATTTGATGTCTGCATGAAACGTGCAAAGGCAATTGCAAAGGATGATGAAAACAGCCTAGAGTATGTAAAATGCTATCATGACGCTGCTGATTACTGGGAGAATATTTTTGAAACTGACTATAAAAAAGTAGTCAGCGAGGAAACTGATGTATTTGAGGAGGCTCATGAAGGGATAACTCTGCAAGAGATCCGGGTGGCATGGGAACAGTACTTTTATTTTTTTGGGCTCCGTATTTGCCATGAAGCAGGCGATATAGATCCTAATTATCAGTTGTTTCGTGCAAAAGAATATAAAAAACTGGTACAAATGTTACGTGAGTACGGAATTTTCGAGAAGCCTGAAGAAAACCCTCTGCAAGAAACCATAATGAACGCCATTACCAGGCAAAACTGATGTGCAGCCTGCTTCCTTCCTAATATGGGATCATTGTGCAACCTGAGCCGTTTCCCTGCCAGCATGCACCATCATGCGCTCATAGCGCCAGGTCATGGCTGTCACCAGGCACTGCAAGGCTTTTGACGAGAGGTTGCGCATACGAGCAGTGCCGTCCGCAATCCAGATAAATGCCGGCAGCGATACAGTCCCCGTGCCACTCTTCTGCACCAGCCAATCATCTGTTTTTGCAAGCCAGGCACTGACTGCATTCCTCCTGCTGTCTGCATCAGCCGCAGCAGAACCGGCATGGAGAAGCGCTTTTTCATAAAAGTTCCTGGCTGAGACACTGCTGCCTGCCGGCAAAAAGAGAACGGGGAAGGGCAATTTCCGGCCTGTCAGATAGCGCTGTGCCTGGCGGCAGAAGAGGCAGTCAGGCTCAGTGATCACAATGAGCAGCTGCCTTGCTGTCTCGGCACTTTCTTTTGCCTGATTCCCTTTTCCGGCTGCATCCCCTGCATATTCTGATGAAGCCCTGAGAAGCACGCCCGGGGCACTGCCAAGAAGGTTCAGCACATCGTCTTCTGTAACGGCCCTGCCGCTGTACAGGCTGTGCAGGACTATTGCCATGTCCTTCATGCTGTAAGACCTGCAGCTCGGCCTGTCCTTTTGCCTCCCGTCTTCTTCCGGCATGGCAGGCCTCATGGCAGATGTGCCGCCATACAGCAGTTTTTTCTCCGCAGTATCTGCCGGAGTGTATGCCAGGGATACTGGATGAGGCTTCTTTCCGGCATCTGGCAGGACAAGGAGCAGCAGTTTTTGGGCCAGCTCCTCTGATACCATTTCTTCTGGCATCTGCCCTGCCTTGCTCGTCTGCAAAGCTGCTGCCTCTGCTACAGCATCAACATTACGGGCATCCCCGCCTGCCAGCGGGACGGCCAGTGGCTCATCAGCTGCTGTACTGCTGCCTTTATATGCGGCATGGGGCAGGACAGCCTTTTCAGGCATCTGGAAAGGCGCCTGCTCTTTTTTTGTGATCTGCACCGGGCGGGATGACTGTGGCTTGCTGGAACAGGAACGGCACAGTTCTCCTGGCAGATGCTGCGTGCTTTTAAGCTGGAAGAGCGGTCCTGCTGCCTCTTCTGCTGCATGCCCTGCCGCTGACTGCCGGGACATAAAGATGTTGGAAGCCGCATCCTCCCTTGCGGCATAAGATACTGAAGGCGGCATCAGGGGCAGTTCACAGGGCAGCAGGCAGGAGAGCAGAAGCGTTGCCGGGCAAAAAAGAGTACGGTTTTTAACGGGTGCAGGCATGGTTTTTCCTTGTCTTCCTTGTACTTGAACAGGGCTTAAAGTGAGCGCAGGCGGCTGAGAAGGGTATGGCAGTTCCTGCCTGCAAAACATCTTTTACTTCTAAAATTTTGAAGTGTCAATTTAAAATATTGTTAAATTCTGGCAGCAGCCGTACCGGGAGCACACGGGGCATCCTTAAAAAAGAAAAGCAGCCTCTTGCTGCCCTTTGACGGCTGTAATGGCGGCTGCAAAGCCTTTTGCCCTGCATATTACAAAAAATTATTTATAATAGCAATAATAAAATATTGCATTCCGTCCGGAAAAGGATTAGATGTCTCCAAAAGACAGCCTGGCCGCCAAAACCACCTGGGCCCGGTGTCCCGGACAAATATGCCGGCTGCCTTGCAGCAGCACAGGGCAAAACCTGGCCCTGTGCAGGAAAAACAGAAAGAAAACAATCAGGAAAACTATCAGGGAGAACAGCGATGCAAAGAGAACAGAATACGGACGCAGCCGCAGAGGCATCCGGTGACGAACCGGCTGTCATGCCCTTTATGACAGGACGCAGGGCCTTTCTTGCGGCCTGCCTTGCCATGCCTTTTTTCGGGGTGCAGTCGTGCCTTGCCGCTGCTGCAAAGCCGGCAAAAAGGCGCGTGATGGCAAGGCTTGGCCTGGCCATACGGCAGGCTCTCGGAAAGCCGTACCGCTGGGGAGCCCAGGGGCCGCATGCCTTTGACTGCTCCGGCCTCATGGTCTGGCTGTATGCCTGCCTTGGCATCAGCCTGCCCAGGCAGGCCTGTGACCAGGGAAGAATGGGGGCAAGGGTGAGCGGCAGGCTTATGCCAGGAGACGTGCTGCTCTTCCGGTCAGAGGCCTCTCCCACCGGCTGGCATACCGGCATGTATGTGGGCAGGTCCTGCTTTGTGCATGCCTCAGGCAGGAAAAAGGGCGTCTGTGTTTCCTCGCTGCGCAAGGGGAGGTACAAGGACAATCTGGTGGCGGCCAGACGCTACCTGGCCTGACTGAACGGGATACATCATGGGGCATCAGGGGCAATAACAAGGTGACTCCCGGGTGCCCTGCCTTATGCCATATCCTGTGTGCAGCAGGCAAAAAACGCTATTTCTTAAAAAACATCTCACAGAACATGCTTCAAAAAACAGACAGAACGGAGGAAGCAGCATGCTGACAAACAGCAGCAAAAAAGGACAGGACCAGCGCCGGAACAGCTGGAACAAGGCGGGCCGGAGCAAGGGCGGCTGGAACAACATGACATCACAGCAAAAGGAGGAATGGCTGGGCAGAAAGCGGGAGGAAGCAGAATACCTGACACAGACCGTTGCCTCTGCCGTGACCGAGCTTATCAGGCTGAAGAGGACAGAGTGCGAGCTTGGCTGGAAAGAGGCCTTTGTGCCGCCACAGAACATCATCTACGGCCGCCGCTACAATGGCATCAACGCTTTTTCGCTGAGCATGCAGGCACGGCAGAGAGGGCAGAAGGACTGCCGCTTTCTGACAAAGAAGAGCCTGCGCCGCCTAAAGGACAGCGAGGGCAGGACAGCAGAGCTTCTGCCCGGTGCCAGGCCGTATCTGGTGATGAGCCCGAGGCGCATGCCAGACAAAAAGCTGGATGCCGGATGCGATCTTACGAACTACAGCGCTGACAGGCTTGAACAGCGTGAAGACGGAATGTGGCTGAAGGGGAAGCTCTTTTTCTCCACCATTCCCGTGTACAGCGTGGCCGATACAACGGCCGTTGTTCCGCCGCTGGGCCTTGCAGCCGGCATAGACTTTGAGGAGAACAGCTTCTTTGAGTCGGTATTTGAGGCCATGGGCGTGCGCATTGTGACAGAAACCGGAGATGGCGCGTACTACAGCCAGCCTGAGGACTGCATCCATCTGCCGCCAAGGGAGTGCTTTA
>JAUMVQ010000143.1 GCA_030530085.1 Desulfovibrionaceae bacterium
AAGAAGGCCTGTATGGCATAAAGGATATTAAAGCGGCCTATTTTTTCGATTGGCTGGAAATGCAAAGTGGACTTGTTCCTTATGAGCATATCTATCGCCACTGGCTTGCACCTTACGAGCTTTACACTGCTATAAAAGGGTCAGTGCAATACGATATCACAGTAGAAACAAAAGATCCGGTTGAAGACTTTGGCGATCCTGGCACCTATTTTGACGACTTGTACGATCCAAATGTGGTTTACTAAGGCACCAATATGAACTATTGACGCTACCATGAGGGCGCAGGAGGTACTGGATACTGTTTTGTACATGGCTGTGCGCAACGAAAAAACATTCCACTGGACGATTTTTCCGGCTGCCGGGCAGGAGAGCCATTCTGTGGCATCAGGCACTTTCCCTGAAACGTAGCAGGCATCTGGATTTTGCTTCCTGTGTCATAGGGGGCGGACTATATTTTTGACCAATCTGCCGAGGTTATAATGTATTCATATTTATTTAAGATTTCTATTATGGGAACAATTGATCCCTTTATGACGATTCTTATCAAAGCAGAAGACAGATTTGCTCCTTGCGACAGTATATTCGTAAAGCCTAGGGGCGAACAGGAAGAATGGAAAGCCAACAAAGAGGCTCTGTGGGACATAAAGAATGCTGATGTAGCCTATTTTTTTGACTGGCTTGAGACACGACATGGGCTTGTTCCTTATGACTACATCCGCCGTAGTTGTTTTGCTCCTTATGAGCTTTATGAGGCAGTGAAAAAATCATTTATGTACGATATCACTGTAGAAACAAATGAACCTGTAGAAGACTTTGGCGACCCTGGTTCCTATTTTGATGACATGCCGGACGCAATCTACTAAGGAGTTAGTATGAACCTCTTGGGAAGAAAGACAGCCGAAATGAAACAGGCAAAAAGCATGGAGGGCATGTACAACGTTCTTGTTACTGTTTTTGAAATGCCTGCTACGCCTCTTTATAACCAGTTTAAGGCAGGCTATTTTAACAACCTGCGATGGGAACAGTATTGATGCTACATGGTGCAACAGGAGGTAATATGGATACGGTTTTGTACAGAGCTGTGCGCAAGGCACTTAAAAATATGCCGATGGACGAAGAAGAACAGCATGTATTTGAACAATGGAAGTCAGACAGCCAGCCGGCAAAAGGCAAAGAATGCAATGGTGGGAAGAGCAAAGAGTCATCCATGGTACAGACCATACGTGATATCCTAGACGGCAAGTACGATAATGATATGGACGGAATAGGCAGGCTGCTTGATGTTGCCGCTGAGGAAATAGACAAACCAAACCATGCCCCCTGGTGGGACGACATTGTCAACTGGGCGGCAGATCAGCTGGCTGAATTGCTTTGCACACAGTCAAAAGACCATGGCAAAACACACAAAAAAATGGCTTTAACCTTAAAGGAAAAACGTTTTTATCAGAAGCAAGCGACTGCCAGCCTGGCGCTCCTCAACAAAGAAGGCCTGACATTCAAAGAGACAATAGCTGCCCAAGACCAGCTGTCGGAGGCGCTTGAAAAGCTACGCGACGACAAGGCTGAAAAGTCGCTGTATCAGCGGCTTGTGGATGGGGAGTTTTACAAGCTGCACTGGGAAGAGTTTGCCAGGATGTGCGACCGTATCACGAAGGAAGAGAATGTGCCATGGACAGAGCTTCATAAGTACATTCTTGCCTACGTGGACGAAAACGAACCTGAAGGCGGATACAACTATGCTGCCATTATGAAGCCGCAGGAGAGTAATGTGGATACCGAGCTGTGCAGAGTTGTGCGCAAGGCACTGAAGAACATGCCTCTGGACGAATCCGAAAGGCATTTGTTCGAGCAATGGCAGGCGTCAGACAGCCAGACCGGCAGATAAGGAGTAAAGACAGATGGCAAGGACACGCATTGCAGGCGGCAGGCCTGCGTGGCTGAAGGATATGTACGATATCATTGACGGCAAGTATGACAATGACCTCGATAAAATGGGCAGGCTGATTGATGTTGCCAATAAGGATGTGGGAGAAAAGGGATTTGTGTTTACGTGCAGCAGCCCTGCCATGGCTACCAAGGCTGTCAGGGCTGTCAAGGAGGCAGCAGAGCATCGTATAGAGCTGCTCGAAGCAAGGGTACAAGCCCTCAAGGCACAATCTGAAGAGATACAGGCAGACGTAGAGAATAAGAGAGAAGTGAGAGATATCTTGGCAAAATCTCTCGAAGAAGCATGCACAGAAGGAGGTATTCTTCAGAAGCAGATATTAGAGAAGATTGTGAAGCTTATCGCAGACAACACTGAAAAGACGCTCTCTCAGCGTATTACGGACGGGGAGTTTAACAGCCTGCCTTTCAAGCAGTTTCTTTTCATACTAAAGTTAGCCAGCGCACAAGACGCCGCCATAAATGCCGTTGCAAAAATGCGTGACGGCGGTCAGCAGGATGAAAAGGATGAAAAAGCTGACGGCTGTAAGGGACAAAACTGCGGCCCGGAGGACGGAGGCACGAAGCAAAAGTAATCTCAGCCCCCAGTCAGCTCATAGTGCAAATACAAGAAAAGGCGGTTCCTTTTAGGGGGAACCGCCTTATTGCCTGCAAAACCGGCCATGGCACAGAAGCCCTGGCCATTGTCGTAATCAATATACCCTTAGAGCCGTGCTTATTGCAGCGATGCCTTCACAGCCATAGCCGCAGAGACCATATTGGAGGGCTGGGTATGCTTCATCCCACTGCCTTGTTTTCAGGCCTAAGGCAGGACTGCCCCAAACTACACGCTATCAACTGAGCAGCCAGTCTGTAAGGGATAGTGATTTGATGCCGTCATAAGAAGCATCAAGGCCTGGCTTAAGGGACAGCACCATTTTTTCGTAGTTGTCACGGATGCTCTGCAGCGGCGCAAGTTCCCTCCTGCGGACATCCTCGCCCAGCATGTGCTCCGTCACCTGGATATACTTTTTCTCATCGGCATTGGTAGCGATGAAGTCCACCTCGGCACTGCCAATCTTGCCGATGGCAACATCGTACCCGCGGCGAAGCAGTTCAAAGTACACAACATTCTCAACAGCGTGGCCTCTGTCGCAGTCGCAAAAGCCCAGCAGATAATTGCGGATGCCGATGTCAGCGATATAGTATTTCCCAAGCGTGCGGAGATAGGCTCTGCCCCTGATGTCAAAGCGCCTGGTTTCGTAGAAGAAGCAGCTTTCCAGAAGCGCATCCACATAGGCCTGCACGGTATGTGCGCTGGGAGAGCCTTTGCGCTTGCCGGCTGGTCCTTCGGTTGCCCGGGTATTGGCGATGGAGGCAATGGAAACACCGGAACCGATATTGCCGGCAAGGCAGAGGATGATTTTGCGGAGCAGCAAAGGGTCTGTGATCTGCTTTTGTCCTCTGCGCTTCTCCCTCTCCAAAATATCACGGAGGACCACCGTGGAATAGATGCCTTCAAGAAGAGACAGTGCCTTTTCCTGATCCAGTCCGACATCGGCGATGCCAGGCATTCCACCCAAGCGCATATAGGCATCGAAGGCCTCCCGCAGCTCATATTGAACGCCGCTTGGGTCACAGACCTGCTTGCGAAGCCCGCCGAAGGCATTTGGCGTTTCACGCAGCTCAAGCCCGTGAAAATCAAGGAATTCACGGAATGAGAGCGGCAGCATTTTGATTTCTACGCATCGTCCGGAGAGATAGGTGGAATACTCTGAAGAAAGAAGACAGGAGTTGGAGCCGGTGACATAGATGTCGCAGTCAAAGTCAGCACGGAAGGCGTTTACTGCATTCTCCCATGCCTCTGTCTTCTGCGGTTCGTCAAGAAAAAGATACATCCGCTTCCCGGAGGGAGCGTGCTCTTTGACATAGCGCCAGATATCGTCTGCATCCATGCCCCGGAAGTCAAAGGATTCAAAGTCTATCTCGATGATCTGTTCCGGCAGAATGCCGCTATCCTGCAAATGCTGAACCATCAGCTTCAGCAGACTGGACTTGCCGCAACTGCGGATGCCGGTAATCACCTTGACGGGCTCTGTATCCTGGAACGCAATCAGCTTGTTCAAATAGATATCGCGCCGCCTGAGTTCATGAGAGCCTGTCATGCTTTAGTTCCTCCTGTTGGATTTGTATTGCATAAACTGGCAAGAAACTAAAGTTTTTGCACTGAAATGCAAAAAAGTTTGTATTTTCTCAAGTTTTTGCATGCGGCATGCTGATGTGGTTTTGCCTTGTCCCTGCCTACAGGTCTCTAAAAGCGGCTGAAGGCAAGCCGGATTAGCTGCCAGGCAAAGAACTGGCCTGGGATGGAGCATGCTGACAGATTCCCGGCAGCATATGACAGATATATCGTATCCGTTCAGGTGGAAGCTAGAGACTGTACCTTGGACTTAGTTCGTTTTTGTCATAACTTTAACATGGCCCTGGTGGTCATTCTTCTTTTGATGGGCTTGCTGTCCGTATGAGCCAGGCCGGCTTTGTGTGCGATGCGCGGTACAAGGAATGGTACAACGGGACCGCCAGTACGACCCCGGGCACATTGCAGGCGGCGGCAAGACCCAGAAAGAAATACACTTTGTGGTGAACAATGCGGACAGGAAGCTCTATATCCAGTCTGCATGGCGCATTGATACAGAGGGTAAAGAATCAGCAGAGATTTCTTCGCTTGCCCTGACAAAGGATTTCTTCAAGAAAGTCGTAATCCGCATGGATGTGCCGCATAATTTCTATGACGAGAGAGGCATCTTTCATTGCAGCCTTACAGACTTCCTGCTTGGGCGGGTCGATTTGTTCTGACAGCCAGGGAAGGGAAGCGGCATTTTCTTTCCCTCAGCGCAGCCGCATGTGCCTGCCTGACCATCGCCTTAATCTTTGCCATCCTTTTCGTCCTTAGCTTCTGTACTTTCCGAGGCATTCCTGCTGCCCGGAGAATACCCAACAGGGGTCTGAGAAGGAGGAATCTCAGAGTTGCTTGAATTGGCATTCAGCCTGCGACGGAGGCTGTAGATTTGCTCCTGCATTACCTTTTGGTTTTCAAGCAGAAGCTGAACTAACGACAATAGCTTTCCGTACACCTCTACAAATTTACTTCGAGGCATCCGGGCCACTTCTTCTACACTTGGTAGCGTGGCTAATATGTTTTGAATGTCCTTGTCCATGATTTTCCCTTATCACAGGATTATGATACCTGGCTACCCCTCAGCCCTATAAAATGGGGCTTAATCCAGACCATCTGAGCGGACATGGTCTGCCAGCGCCATATCTGAACGGATGAGTTCAGGAAGGGTGGGTGCAGGCTGGTGCTCTGTCAATGGTTTCATCTATAATTGCAGGCTTACAGACTTCCTGCTGGGGCAGGTCGATTTGTTCTGACAGTAAGGGAAGGGCTGTCGATTTTGTAATCGACTGAGTATGGTACAGTGTCATGTTAAGCTTCAGACCTTTCTGTACCATGTTTAATATCATGGTAGCAGGGCTTCTGTACCTGCTGCCAACCAATGAACATGCTGTCCAGAGGGTTTACAAATAGGTTTACAAAAGATTTTCCCAAAGAGTTCAGAATGGCTTCAATGGCCGCCCGGAGGTGTTGCTAGATCGGTTGCCAGATAATTGCCAAAGAGTGTTCACAATGGCTTCAATGGCTGTCCTGCGGGGTTGCCAGATGGGTTGTCAGATGATTACCCCAAAAGAGCTCAGAACGGCTTCAATGGCAGTCCTGAGGGGTTGCCAGATGGGTTGTCAGATAAGTTGTCAGATGATTACCCCCAAA
>JAUMVQ010000144.1 GCA_030530085.1 Desulfovibrionaceae bacterium
GATGCCCAGGGTAGCAGCCCCTAGCAGAGTACTGCCAAGAGCTACACCGCCTCCTCCGGCGGCAAGAGTACCCCCGCCCAGCAATGCCAAGGTAGCATTAGTGAGAGCCACTCCGGAAAGCCCGGCAATGGCTGTTCCTGTCGAAGCCGATCCTAAGGCTATAACAGCTGCAGACACTGCGCCGGCAGCCGCCATGCCGCCAGCCGTGCCGGCAGCGGCTCCGCCCAGGCATCCCAGCAACACTCCTGCGCCTACGGATACATCCTTCAGACGCTGAGGGGCGTAGTGAGGCAGACTGCGGTCGCCAAAATCTATTTCCTCAAATTTTGGACGCCCCTGAATCATCTCAATCAAATCGCTGAAGTGCCCAAAGGAACTGAGGATCTTCATTTCCAGCGTGCCTAGCTTGTCCATTACAGCAATGCATGCCTTCTGTTTTTTTTCATAACGGCTGATATTTTCATCGTGCCTTTTTTGGGCTCTTTTCATGATATCCTTTGCTTTTAAGGCATTGCTACAACCATCGATGATGGCGCCAAGGCCGAGTGTTCCGAAAAATAACGCCAGTCCAATAATAACGGGAATAGGCATGAGTAGTTTCTCCTATTTTTGATACTGTTACGCAGGCTATACAGGCTGCGTTGCTTTTTTGTTCATCAGATGAGACCAGGCACACGGTCAGAAGCCTAGGTATAAGATCTGCCGGTGCATCGTATGAGGCATCGTATTCTTATCAGGAAAAGTGCAGTGCATTTTTCTTGCAGCTCATAAAGCTGTTGAAATCGCCTTCATACGGCAGTGCTATACCCTTCTCGTTTATGATGTCCCTCAGGACACCGTTGAGCGCAATCGGGTCGTTTTCTGCCTGCATGAGACGATGCGCCGCATTGGCATAGGATTCTGTTTCCTTTTTGAAGTCTTCCAAATCATAGGCAAGCTGTTTTGCAACCTGTGCCTCAAAGGCATCTGCCTGCCCGCGGTAGAAGGCAATATCTGTTTCAATTGTGTGAAATTTGTTCAGAGAAGCAACAGCCTTTTTGACGATGTCGCAGGAATCAAGGGCATACAGCAGGGTGCAGGACAAAACTCCTGAGGCAAAAACTCCTGTAAAGGTAACAAGCAGTTCCCCTACCCCAGGAACAGCTGCCAGACCGCTCGCTGCCACAGCCTCAGACAACAGTATGCCTACAACAACGGACGCACCGGCTACCAGAACTTTGAGTGCTGCAAGCAGGCGGTCGCCAAAAAGAAGATTGTCGGGATTAAAAAGCAGTACCTTGCCAGCCTGCACGACAGAGGCATAACTCTGACGCAGAACACGCACCATATTCTTTGCGGTAGTGGTGAATATGTTGCAAAGTGTTGTTGTCAGGCTGGACAGAACACCGCTCACAACGCCTTCACCAAAGCGGGACAGGATTTGTGCGTATTTTTCCTTGGCGCGACATATGCCGAGGCTCACCCCGTCGGCTATATCGAAAAGCATTGTCTTCAGGCTTCTGCCTGTTACGGAAAGCTTCTCACGGACTGCAAACCAGACCTCAGTCAGCACAAGCCCAGTAGCCTGCCGCAACCCCATCTGTATGCCGACGCTGCCTGCCGCTGCTACTGTATGCGTCCAGAAATCGGGACTACGGTAGTATGTGTACGCCAGACGACTTTCGTAGCATTTTCGTGCCGTATCGTCCCTATTCCGCATCAAGGCCTTTTGCTTATCAGTGTATTCATCACCGCGCCGAGCCAGGAAATCATCCATACTCTCGGCTTTCTTGCTACGGTTGGTATGCCTGTTTGTCGGCTGAAGGTTTTCCGGGCTGTTGGCCAGATCCTCGCCGCGCAGCCCTGCCAGCACACGCCCAGGGTCATCGTGAATCTCCTTGGCTGAAACCACGTGGTCAAGGTCTATCTTGCCGTTGCGAGGAACTTTTTCCCCGGTATAGGAGTCAATAAGCTTTCCTGCCTTTTTCGCCTCACTGATTTCCCTGTTCCTCTCTATGTAGCCGGCATCGGAGTGGTAGGCAGAGGAATCGTATTGCCCTCTGGCATCATAAGCCTGACGATGAGCATCGCTCTTGTATGTCATTTCGCTGTCTTTACCGACCTGTCGTACAGAGTGGATCGTATCCACATCTCCGCCGTACTGATCACGGATAAGACCGTCCAAACCGAAACTTGGGACAAGGATTTCCAGCATTGTACGCTCTAACTGGTCCCAAAAACTGCTGCGAACCTCTACTCTTGGGTCAGGATTAAAGTCTCTGCCCACATTTGCAACAAAAGTTGATTCCATAGATCTAATTTATTCCTTTATTTCCGTTCAGGGGTGGCGTTGCCTATCTCCTGGGCGGACATCTGCGCTTGTCAGAAAACAAGCTTTCTGATCTGGTATGAAAACAGCACTGAGGGCACAAATACAACAGCATGTTGCTTGTATCCTCTGTGTTAAAATTAAACATAAGTCGATTTTAGACACTGTCAATATTTATGGTTGAGGGATTTATTAGATTCTAAGGATTCTTTTTTTTAGGAGCGCTATTTCCCGGCCTCTGCCATGAGATCTTCGTGCTCAGCGAACCACTTCAGTGGCGTGTCCTTTTCCCGTAAATTCTGCCAATTTTTGCTATACCCATTGAACTTCTGATGCTCTTAGCCTGATAAACCGTCTCACCTGAGCAAAAAAATTATAGCGGGACAGTTGCAGGACAAAAGCAAAGTGCCTTCGTTAATCAATATGTATTCAGCCAGTATCGTGCGCATTGCGCCAGCCTTTTTCCGGCCTGAGCTGCAATTGTTTTTTCGTTTCAAAAGACACGCAAAAGGCATTCTTGTGATAAAAAAATTTTTTTGTCTGCCCTGAGTGGCTGCATTTTATCTGTACTTCACATAAGCAACAGTCTATTCTGTATATAGTCGATGCACGCTGTACTCACTGCATTCTCATTTACTTAAATTTCAAGATATTGGAGCATATTACAGTCATATGAAAGAAATACACGTCGATACAATACGCGATGCCGTTGCCGGACTGGCAAAGAAGGCCTGCTGCCACCTTCCCTGCGACATGGTGGAGGCATTGCGCAAGGCACAAAAAAATGAGCCATCGCCTGTCGGACGCAGCATCATAGGCCAGCTGCTGGACAATGCCAAAATAGCGGCAGTGGAAGATGTCCCCATCTGCCAGGATACAGGGCTTGCCGTCATTTTTGCCGACGTAGGCCAGGATGTGCACATTACTGGCGGATCCTTTGAGGATGCTGTCAATGAGGGCGTGGCCCTGGGCTATGTCAGCGGATACCTTCGCAAGTCATCCGTGGCAGAGCCTTTGTTCGAGCGCAAAAACACAGGCGACAATACGCCTGCAGTCCTTCATACAAGGATTGTCCCGGGCGACTCCCTTCGCCTGCGCCTGGCTCCCAAGGGTGCCGGTTCAGAAAACAAAAGCGTTGTCAAAATGCTGGTTCCGGCAGACGGCCTTGAAGGTGTCAGAAAGGTCGTCCTGGATGCCGTCCTCACTGCCGGTCCCAATTCCTGTCCGCCCATGGTGGTAGGCGTAGGCATTGGGGGCAACCTGGAACTGGTTGCACTGCTTGCAAAAAAAGCCTGTGCCAGGGATATCACAAGCGTAAACCCAGATCCCCGCTATGCTGCCCTGGAAGAGGAACTGCTGGCCATGATAAACAAGACAGGCATAGGACCGCAGGGGCTTGGAGGAAGGACAACGGCTCTCAAGGTCCATGTGGAATGGGCACCTACCCACATTGCATCTCTCCCTGTTGCCGTCAATATCAACTGCCATGCCGCAAGACATGCGGAAGTCATTCTTTAGGGGCAAAGCCATGACAGATACAGAAATCAAGCGCATAAAGGCGCCTTTTGATGATGAAACCGCACGCTCCCTTAAAGCTGGCGACAGGGTATTGATTTCAGGCGTTATCCTGGCCGCGCGCGACGCTGCGCACAAGAGGCTGACTGAAGCACTAGACAAGGGGGAAAAGCTACCTGTCGATGTGCAGGGTGCTGTCATCTACTATGTGGGCCCCTCCCCTGCCAAGCCAGGACATGCCGTAGGAGCAGCTGGACCTACGACATCGGGACGCATGGATGCCTATACGCCACGTCTTCTTGACCATGGCGTCAAAGGCATGATTGGCAAAGGCTATCGCAGTGCCGAGGTTGTCAGCGCCATGAAAAAGCACGGTGTCCCCTATCTGGCGGCAGTCGGCGGCGCAGGCGCCCTGATTGCACAAAGCATAAAAAAATATACGGTACTTGCCTATGAGGACCTGGGACCTGAGGCTGTTGCTGCCATGGAAGTGGAAGACTTTCCTGCCATCGTGGTCATAGACAGCGCAGGCAACAATTACTACGAGCAGGGACAGGCCCCCTACAGGGAATTGTAAAACATATCGGACTGACAGACTCGGCATCTGTCTTTAACTATTTGATAGTACAACAGTTGGACTGTTGATATTAGCCGGGCTTCCTGCCACATTATCCTGTATGTTTGACGAACAGACACGAGTGCAACGGGCTGCAAAGAAAAATCATACAGTATTATTGAGACTATCGCAGACTCGTTAAAATAGAAGCGCCCCTAGGGACAGCCTAAATTCCCTAGGGGCATTCTCGCAAAAAAAGATGCGGCGAACTGCCCTTCCGAGCCAGGCCCTGTACCCGAATACAGGGCCTTTTCAGTTCTTCAAGGCTTCACCTGATTTAAAAATAAGCTTTTGGGGAGCCTTTGTAAAGAGCAAAATCAGCAAACTATAGGTAAAACCGATGGTGTGTCCGAATTAGGGAACCGCTCAAAGCGGCTTATAAGCTGAATTTCAGGATTGTTGCTATCTCTCCAATTTATCCAAGCGTATACGCTCCGTATCCTGATTTTCGTCATACTTCTTGATTGAGCCATCACCCATTCCTACTATAATCACGAAATAGCCGCGTGCCGCCAAATGGCATCCTGAAAATTTTGCCTCATATCTCTGGAAATCTCTCGCTAACTGCTGACAAACACAATTAAAAGCGGCGGATGTGACTCTCAGGCTCCGTATGGAACTTCGTTCGCTACTACGTCACCAGCCACTTCCGCCGCCGACCGCACTAAAGGTCAAAACTCAGGAGACCTCCGGCAGAGCCGGAGGTTTACCGATTCTAATTATCCCCCTTAATTCCCCATACTCTCCTTAAGCATCATCAGTAATTCTTCTTTTGGTATGGTCCTGAAATCAAGTTCGTTATTTCTGTGTAAAACTGCCTGCGCATCGTAAATTTCATCACCAGCCCCATAACCTGGCAGCACCAAAATCAGCAACCCATCGGGACACTTGCCATTTTTCTTTAGTATAGCCGCAGCATTCTTCCCCACAAACCTGGCAATTTCCCCTACAGGTTCTGCTGGTACGTATGACGATAAATGGAAGGACATAAGACAAAGTTTGCCGTCAAAGGCTTCCACGGCAATAGATACGTTCCGTGGTGTATCAAATCCGGCCTGTCTGCAGGCCTGACGGGCCGTATCAAGTATCCAGCCGGTTAAATCCTTACGCAATGTGCTTTGCAGTTTTTTAGCCATAGCATCGTTGGAAATAGCATAGGCAGCATTCCCGAAGCAAAAC
>JAUMVQ010000145.1 GCA_030530085.1 Desulfovibrionaceae bacterium
ATGCCGCTTTCCATCAGGCTCTTTCCGGCAAGCTTGCCGTGTATGGTATACCTGAAGACTGAAAGCCTTTCGTTCAGCATGAGGACGCGGTTGGGCGAAAGCAGGTTGATGATGGTGGCGCTGACAAGGGAAGCCAGGGAGAGGACAAGGTCCGCTCCTGCCATATGCATGCCGTTGATATTTCTGTCCAGGGAGGCACGGCTGATAACCTGAACGTCAGGCCTTAGGCTCCGGCAGTAGATGGTCAGATAGATATTGGCGTCATCATCATGCGTAGTCACAAGAATGGATGATGCACTGGCAAGGCCTGCCTTTTCCATGACGGACTGGTTTGAGGCATCGCCGCATATGAGCGGTATCCTGTCAGTCTGTATATCCGGCTTTCTGTCCACTATGACGGCCTTAATGCCGCGACGTGTCAGGCTTCTGCCCACGGCCATGCCCACGCGGCCGCCGCCTATGATTATGACATGAGCCTGGTCCCCGGCCTCGTCATCATGATTGCTGAGCATGCGGTTAAAGGCCTGTATCTGTGGCTCTGTTCCTGCAACCACAAGCACGGTGCTCTCGTCAAAAACCGTATTGGTGTTCGGCAGGCTGAAGACACCACGCTTCCAGACGCCGACCACGCTCACACCTGACACCTTGCGGATGGAGCTTGTGATAACTGTCTTGCCTGCCAGCGGCGTGCGCATGACAGGAGCCTCGGCAACAACAAGGGACCCGAAATGCCCCAGCGGGCTCACGCGCTCTGCCGGATTGATAACACGCCTGGCCAGGGCCTCGCCAAGCAGGCTGTAGAAATGGAAGCAGTGCCTGCATCCGGCCATGCGCAGGATGTCCCTTGCTGCCAGCCGTTCCACGCCGGCAATAATAGAGAGGTTCGGCGCAGCTTCGTGTGCCGAGAAAACAATGTTGGCACTGCGCACATCCGTGTTCATGACCACCAGGGCAGACGCCTGCGGCGCCCTGAGCTTTAGGTAGGTTTCCTTGTCGTCGTACTCGCCAAGGGCCACCCTGTAGCCCTGCCCTATAAGCTGCAGGGCACTCTGCATCTCGCCGCAGAGGATAATGGCCTGCATGTTGTACCTGTGCAGGGTATCAGCCACGTTCAGGGCAATGGGATTGGTGCCGACCACCAGCACATGCCCCCTGACCTTTTCGGACAGCTGCCTTGGGACCATGCCCTTCTTCTGCTTTTCCATCATGGGGATATACAAGTGCTGTATAAAGGTAAAAGGCAGAAGAATAAGGAAGAAGACAATGCCGGCCAGAAGAACGGCAACAGAAAACAGCATGCCCAGATCAGAAGAGAAGGTGATGTCGCCAAATCCCAGCGTCGTCATCACCGTCATCGTCCAGTACAGGCCCGCCACCCAGGAGTATTCCCTGCCCTCATACTGCATTATTAAATGAAAGAGGAATGAAAAGCAGGCTATTTCAAATACAAGCAGCAGGCAGAAACGCACAAAGACCCTTTTGTGGTCCTCATATCCTTCTTCCTGCTGCAAGGATGACAGAACTGCGGAAATGAACTTCACAAGATTCTCCAGGTGATACAGGATGGCAATGCTGCCTGGCGAGACTAAAGACTGATCTCAAAGACGGCTCTTAAGAACTGCACTCAGGCAAGGCATAGTGCTTCTTTACTTCCCTTTTCCCAACTAGGCAAACTCCGCACCATCTGCTGGCTGCAGCAGCCTAGTGCCGCTTTTGCGCCTTGTCACAGCTTAAGAACAGAAGGCTGGACAAAGATACAGAAAATAGGCAACCTGCATACAGGACGCCTGTTTTTGCTTATCAGGCAGCAAAGGCAGGCAAAACAGCCATACGGCACAGAGGAGAATACGCATGCCCCAACTATCTACACAGGAAATGGGAATAAAGGCCAAGGTAGCTTCGCACCTGCTGGCTGCTGCCCCGGCCAGGGCAAAAAACCGCTTCTTGCAAAACATGGCCCGCCTGCTCATGGATCACAGAAAGGATATCCTGGCCGTAAATGAAAAGGATCTGGAAGAGGCACGCAAGCTTGATCTGGATACGCCCAGGCTGGACAGGCTGACGCTTACCCCGGCCATAATCCAGGACATGCATGAGGCCTGCCTGCACGTGGCCTCCATGCCCGATCCCATTGGTGCCATGGACAGGCAGTGGCAGCGCCCCAACGGCATACTGGTCGGCAAAATGCGCATTCCTCTGGGCGTCATCTGCATGATTTACGAGGCCAGGCCCAATGTCACTGTCGATGCCGCCATACTCTGCCTCAAGGCCGGCAATGCCGTTATCCTGCGCGGCGGGCGCGCTGCCGTCAATTCCAACCGCTATCTTGCCAGCCTCCTGCAGCAGGCCCTGACAGAGGCAGATCTGCCCTGCGATGCCGCCCAGCTGGTGATGAGCCAGGACTATGCCATAGTCAACGAGCTCTGCCATATGGACGAGTACATAGACGTCATTATCCCGCGCGGCGGTGAGGGGCTGGTACGGTCAGTGACAGAGGCAGCCACCATGCCGGTGCTCAAGCACTACAAGGGCGTATGCCATGCCTACATAGACGACAGTGCCGATACGGACATGGCCGTCAACATCGTCTTCAACGGCAAGGTGCAGAGGCCAGGCGTCTGCAATGCCCTGGAATGCGTGCTTGTCCACAGGGACGTGGCAGAAAGCGTGCTGCCGCAGATAGGCAAAAAGCTTGGTGATGCGGGCGTAGTCTTCCACGCCTGTCCCAAGTCCCTGCCCCTGCTGGGAGAGCATGCCGTTGCCATGACAGAGGACGATCTCGGCATGGAATTTCATGACCTTGTCCTGGCAGTAAAGGTCGTCAGCAACATGGACGAGGCCATAGACCACATCACAAAGTACAACTCAAATCACACGGATGTCATCGTCACCAGCAGCTACCAGCATGCGCAAAGCTTCATCCGCCGCACGGATGCCAGCATGGTAGGCGTCAACGTGTCCACCCGCTTCAATGACGGAGGCCAGCTGGGGCTGGGTGCTGAAATCGGCATCTCCACCTCCAAGCTGCATGCCTACGGTCCCATGGGAGTGGAAGAGCTCACCACCACCAAGTTCGTGGTCCTGGGCGAGGGACAAGTACGCGAGTGATGGCAGCACAAGCCACCTCTTCCGGCATGCACGGACTGGCTGTCCTTGGCGGCTGCTTCAATCCCGTGCATTACGGCCATGTGCGCCTGGCTCTGGCACTGCATGAAAAGCTGGCATCCGTATTGTCGGACATCACCTTCATGCCAAGCGCCCATCCCCCGCACAAGCCGGAAGCGCATATGCTGCCCTTCCCCCTGCGGGCTGAACTTGTCAGAAAGGCCATTGCTCCGTATCCGTGGATGCACTGCTCCGAAATGGAAGCCGAACGCGACAAGCCGTCCTATACCTGGGATACGCTGGGCTTGTTAAAAAAAGAACTTGCCTCAGGGCAGGAACTCTTTTTTATCCTGGGCACTGACGACTACGCCCAGCTGCCGACCTGGCACAACGGCTTAAGGCTCATTGAGAGGGCAACACTGCTTGTCATTTCCAGGGGAGACTGTGCAGACGGGACTTTTGAAAGGCTGACAGAGTCCATGTGGCCCGGCGCAGTAACAGCCGCTCCGTTAAGCAGTGACGGCCGCTGCATGACGACAGAAACAAGCCGCATTCTCTTTCAGCCCGTTCCCCCTGTTCCCATAAGCTCATCCCTTGTGCGCCGGCGCTGGCTTGACGGCCTGCCCATAGGAGATCTGGTACCTGAAGCCGTGGAAAAGGAACTCTTCAGGCAGACAAAAACGGTGCTTAAACACTGGACAGAGTCATATTCATACAGTATTTAAGCGTTGCTTGTCTGTACGCAGACAAGGGCTGTACCCGGCGTCCGGCTCAGGCATCCTGGTAAGGACTGGCGCTGGCCGTACAGACTTATTGAAATTTTTCACATTCTCGTGTAGTAACAAAGCAAGAAAGTCCAGATGCAATGGCTGTTGTTCGCTCCTTCAGCTTTTGCAGACATGTTATCCCTCTATATTTGGAGAATTATTATGGCAGCTGTAGTTAAGAAAATTCTTTGCGCCGTTGACCTTTCCGAGCACAGCGCTCAGGTCGCCGAATATGCGGCTCTCTTCGCCAGCAAGCTGGGTGCCGAGCTGTACGTTGTCTATGTTGCCCCCACCTTAAGCCAGTACACCGGCTTCAAGGTTCCCCAGTCTGACATCCACGCCTTCGTCGGCGAAATCGTCAGCGGTGCCCAGGCCAGCATGAATGACTTCTGCGCCGCCCACTTCCAGGGCCTCAACGTCAAGAACGAAGTGCTCGTCGGCTATGCTTCCGATGAAATCCTCGCCAAGGCCAAGCGCGACTGCGTTGACATGGTCATCATGGGCACCCATGGCCGCAAGGGCATTGACCGCATCCTCTTCGGTTCCGTGGCTGAAAAGGTCGTCAAGAACTCCGAAGTGCCGGTCCTGACCATTCATCCCGACAAGTAGGTCTGACGGGCAGAACACTTTTCTGCAAAATATAGTCAGTTTTGTGTTGACAGAATGACTGTATTGCTCTAAAAGACCTCCTATCGAATACGTCTCCATCGTCTATCCGGTTAGGACAGCGGCCTCTCACGTCGCTAAGAGCGGTTCAAATCCGCTTGGAGACGCCACAAATTTTTATGCGCCGGTTTCTCTCCTGAGAGACCGGCGCAATTTCTTAAGTGCCACATGCGGAGAGGTATCGAAGTGGCCGTAACGAGCTCGACTCGAAATCGAGTTGTCCTAGTGATAGGGCACGTGGGTTCGAATCCCACCCTCTCCGCCACTCATGAAAACAAGCAGTCCGTCCGGCAAATAAAGCCCGGGCGGACTTTTTTTATAGGCGCCATAAAGCCGCGCAAATTCGTGTTTTGTCCATCGTCATGCATATAGGCTCAGGCACATGGGCACACGCAGTCAGGCGATTTGTGAAGTTGTTTGTGTAGTTTTTGCCTGACGGGCATGTGCGGCCTGCCCGGCCTTCACAAAAATCTAGAAGGTGTTGAAAACTCTACACAACTCTTTCCGCTAGCAAGCGTAAACAAAGCCATGCGGGACGGGTATCAAGATGGATTAAAGTGTACAGAGACATGTGTTTCAAAGACCCCGGAAAACAAAGGAACACGGGCCTATCGAGACTGGGAAACGGGTACTGACAACATTGCCGAAGTCACCTGCGGCACAGAACTCAAGACAGACATGATGATGCTACCTGCAGAAAAAAAGCGGCAAAGCTGAGCTGCACCATCAGATTTTCTCAAGTTATTTACGAAGATTCCCTATTACGGAATATCAATGCCCTATAGATAAAACCACGGAGAGGGCATGAGCCTGTTATCACCCTGAGTGAGCGGATTCATTCGGGTGATGGCGCTGGCAAGCCCAGATTTCAGGGGCTCTTCCTGAGCTTATTCATATCTGTTCAGGGAGAGGTATTCAGACTTTGAGATAATGCAGACGCATGCACAAAGAGAACACAGCATCTGCTATCTGAGGAGAAACTAATGAACGAGCAAACAGTAAATGCTCAGCCTGCAAACGCAAAGCCAGAAAATGCACGGCCGGTGAACCAGCAGCCGATGAATACTCAGCCTGCAG
>JAUMVQ010000146.1 GCA_030530085.1 Desulfovibrionaceae bacterium
AACTACGTGTTTTATCGTATTTTTTCATCAAAAATAGGGGTGGGAAGTATGAGTATTTTATAGGCTGATATGATGTTAAAGGTAAGTCCATTTTCTACATCTTCATCATGGAGAGCTTCATAGGTAACCTTGCCCAGGAAGTTGGTATATGCATCAAAATAGTTGGTATAGCCATTTGAATGAAGGAAGTCAGCCGCATCCCTTATCGCTTTTCTCGCTGTATCTTTATCGATAAGGCTATGCTTCTCCTGAATTTTTTCCATGGCATAGTTTACAGCAACATCAGAAACCAGCCCCAGGAAGTCACCGTTTGCATCTTTTGCAAAGGCACCGCCTTCCAGGGCAAAGCCCCTGGTAAAGCCGGCCATTTCAAAAGCCTTGCTATTCAGGAAGGCATTGTGCCCCACATTGTCAACCATGATGATTGCTTTGTCAGGGCAAATTTCATCCAGTGCTTTCCTCATATTGCAGGTAAACTTTGCATCCCTCATCTCGCCGCCAGTTTCCCAGCCCTGCACAAAGTACACCTCTTTATTGGGAAACTTTTGCACGTGTTCCTTCATTTTGGCTATAATCTCAGTGACATTAGCCGCATGAATATACCCGCCTGATACTTTAAGCTCTGATGCCAGAACGTAATGGCCATGCCCCTCTGTAGCACCTGCCGTTATTAAGCCTTTGCCAGTCCTGTCTATAACCTTTGTCACGCCGTCTTTAATAAAAGCGCTGGCGCCGGCTTTATTTCCCACATATACGTATCTGCCATCTTTAACAGCAAATGCTTCAGCATATCTTTCCTTTGCATTTGATGTATAAATCTTGCCATATACTACAAGATCCGCGGCGGTTTCTGGTGTTGCAGCACTGCATGGTGAAAAGCTAAAAGCCATTGACAGTGCAGCAATAGCAATAGCCCAAAGTGTTTTTTTCTTGAAAAAATTCATTGATATTCCGATTGTACACACTTCCAATATCACAAAGAAAGATAATCCCCCAGTTATGCTGGGGGATTACTAAATAGTCATTGTTTCTTGAAAACTATAATCTTCTAGGAAGGCTGTGTTTTTGAAAAGAAGCTGGACTGCTGTTTAGACGAGGCGTCCCAGAAGCTCCATCCTGTCGCCAGGCAGAAGCATGATGGGCGGAATGTCGATGAGGCTGTAGCAGCCGTAGCGTTCCTGCTGGCACAGACGGACTGCGGCACGGGCACTGCTTACCAGGACCTGGGCTGTGAGGGCAGGATTGTCAATGCGCATTTCCATGGAGAGATGCTGGTTGCAGGCAGAGCCAGAAGCGCCGACGCGCTCCATGAGAACGCCGTGCGAGGCGTCTGCGACCATTTCCAGTGCCGCTGTATCCTTCACCTGGGTTACAGTCAGCGGATCGTGGGCAAAATAGGGGTCTGCCTTGATGGCCTTGGTCACGTCTTCCAGGGTATGGCCTTTTTCCAGGACCACAAAGACGTGGCGTGAGTGGTTGCCGCCGCCCATGGGAATGGTGATGGCAGTGGCGTCCACAACACCGTCCAGGGAACGGACGGCTGCGGAATGCCCCATGGAACGGCCTCGGCCGAAATTGGTGAAGGTGGTGCCCACCGGAGTCATGGCTTCAAAAATGGTGCGGAAAACGGAGTCTGTGCCTGGATCCCAGCCGGCAGCCGTGATGGAAACGGCATGTCCTTTTTCGGCATGACTCTCCAAAGCGCCCACAACTTCGACCACACGATCGTGTATGTCAAAGCTGTCTACCGTATTGAAGCCCCTGGAGAGAAGCTCTGCCGCAGCGTGGGGAGAAAGACGCGAAGGCAGTCCCATAATGACAACGTCCGGTCGCTCCACACTGTTCAGCAGGTCATCGAAACTCGGGAAATCGGGCACTCCGCGCAGATCGTATGGTGTCGTTCCGACGGATGCAGGACGGCGGACAACGCCGACGCAGGTAGCATCAGGGCTTTGTTCAAGAGAACGGATGACGCAGCGTCCTATATTGCCAAGTCCCAGAACAGCAGCTGTAAAGGCCATGGTAACTCCTATATTAAAAACCTTTGGGTACAAAGGAAAGAGGCTGTGGCGGCAATGCGTCACGGCCCTGTGCCTGTCGGCATTCATAGTATAAAGGTATGATTTTGAGATAGCAAGGGAGCATATTTGTCCTGTAATTTCTTGCTGACGGTAGGCCAGCTCTTCCGGAAATAAGGAGGAGCGGCTGCTGGATGAAAAAAAATGAAAAAGATATAATCAATAATAACAACATGATAGACTGATATCGGCAGGAGAGTGGCATAAAAATCAAAAAAAAGACTTGCCAAGCCAGCCCGAGAAGCGTAGATACCTTTGTCACGCCGAAGTGGTGGAATTGGTAGACACGCTAGGTTCAGGGTCTAGTTCTCGCAAGGGAGTGGGAGTTCGACTCTCCCCTTCGGCACCATCTTGAAATCAACGGATTAGAGGAATGCAACAGTTCTTCTAATCCGTTTTTTTTTTGTGCCTTCTTGTTCGGGGAGTTTTTTCTCTTACAGAGGAAATGATAGCCTTCGATGCAAAGGCCGGTACAAAGGACAATAAGCCAGAGCTGCCCCAGTTGTTGCTGCCTGGTGCAGAATTTTTTTTTGACAGAGGCAGGGGCTTGCGATGAACATCTGGCTGGTTTGTGGTGACGGGCGTACATCCCGACTGTTTCGATACTATTTCACTGTACAGACTATAGATGGTACAAGAGTCAGACGGTAATATCTTTTTATGTGACCGCATCTGTTTTGCATAAGGAATAAAGGGAGTGAAGAGAATGTCCGTTTCTGAACGCAGGCATTATGAGATTTTGAACCAGGATCCCGAGTACCGGCAATGCCGTGCACTCTGGCAGGAGCGTTTTAAAGATATACGGAACGTCTTTTTTGACGGGAAAGTCCTGCGCAATGCCTACTGTCCGGACTGCTGCTACTGCTGCGGACCGCAAATCGGCTGTGACCCCTTCCCAATGGCCCTTCTGGACAGCCAGCTTTCCGAAAGGACGGAAGAGGATTTTTACCTGATGGATGCCCATACTGCCTCACTGGATGAGCGCGGATGCAAGTCCATCACCCCGCACGGCTGCCGCCTGGACAACTCCCAGCGTCCTGTGGCCTGCAATCTGTTTCCCTTTGTGCTGATAGATATGCATCTCTATCTGTATGAATGCTGTCCTGCCGCCATGTTTTTGCCACGGGAAGACCTTGTGCGGCTTGGCAAGGACGTCGCTTCCTATCTTGCCTCATTGCCGCTGAGCGATGCAGAGCGCATATCCATCCATATGCCGGACGACTACCTTGAACGGGACTACCTGGATCTGCATACAGACATTGCTGCCTGCTTCAAGGGACAATAAGCACAGCCACCCTGAGGCAGGGAACCAACTTGACGAAAGAGGAAGGGAACTTACTTTTCTTTTCTGAAAGTATTCTTCCCCTGCATTCATCTGCACTCATGGCAGGCAGGACGGAAAAACTCTCTGTGGCTTGCGATAAGATGTTGCCTGGCAAGGCAACGGAACTGTTAATATATGGATGAGCTGAATATGGAAGAGAAAGTACAGGAACCGGAGAACGGCACCCGCATGAGCAACGGTCAGGAAATGCCTGACGGAGCCGTGGAAATCCCCGTGGAAATCGTGACCGAAAAGGAAGAGGCTGAACCGGAGGCCTGCCGTCCGGATGATGACTCTGAGGAAGAAGAGTGCCCGGATTGCGCTCAGGCTGCCGAAGAGACTGCTGAAAGCCCGGAAGATGCAGAACAGCCGGAGCAGCAGGAGCAGGCTGAACAGCCTCAGAATGATGAGCAGCCTGAAGCCCAGGAAGATGAAGGTCAGGAAGAGCAGGGGAAGAAATCCTCCTGGCGCTGGCCCTGGCAGAAGGGCGGCAAGCCCGGAAGTGCTGACCTGGAAGCCATGGCTGCAGAGCTTGAGAGCGTCAAGGCGTCCTGTGCCGAGCAGCTGAAGGCCGCCGATGAAAAGATCAAAAATATACAGATGCGCAGCCTGGCTGATTTTGAGAATTACAAAAAACGCCTGGCCCGCGAACACGACGAGCATCTGAAGTATGCGGCAGAAAAGGTCATGAAGGATCTTCTGCCTACCCTGGACAACCTTGAGCTGGCCATAAACTACGGCTCTAAGGACGAGGCCTGCGCCAACATGATGCAGGGCGTGCAGATGACGCAGAAGCTTCTGCTGGACACAGTGGCAAAGCACGGCCTCACCAGAATAGGTGAGGAAGGCGAGCCCTTTGATCCGGCAAGGCATGAGGCCATCGGCTGCGAAAGCCGTGAAGAATATGAGCCTGAAACAGTGGCCAGGGTCCTGCAGAGCGGCTATGACCTGTCAGGCCGTCTGCTTCGTCCTGCCAAGGTCATGGTAAACCGTCCGTAACACATTTTTGAAAACAGGCTCTGTCCTGAGACATCACAAAAAAGACCATGAGCATGCACGCTCCTGGTCTTTTTTTATGCCCTGGCACAGGGAACATGGCAGTTTCCTCCTTTGCCCCATGTGCTTTGGCAGAAGTCTCCGGTCCGCCTCTGCAGGGACTTTTATTGAGCTTGTGCTCTTATTCACATTGAACTGATTGTATTGTGCTATTGTTCACATGGATAATTATTGTATCTATGTTCTTATAGATATTGTTTGTGAAGAATTTATCACAGGAAAAATATTAAAAAGAAGTAAAGAAAAATGAAGAAAGGCTTGCACTTTTTTTTCTGGTGGTGTAGATACGTACATAAGGCATCCCTTTTACCGTATTAAAGAGATGTTGCGACAGAAAACTAGCTATTACTATATAATAGCTTTAACTACTTATAAGTAGAAGGAGTTGTCATGAGCTTCGAGTTGAAAAACATGCATATGGGCCAGATCACATCTTTCTTTATTCCTGTAGTGACCCTGGTCGGCCGCAACTGTTCCAAGGAAATCCCCAACCGCCTGAGGGCCATCGGCGGCCAGCATCCCCTGGTTGTTACTGACAACGGCATCAAGGCCTGCGGCGTTCTGAAGCAGGTGACGGACATCCTGGACGAAGCCGGCATCAAGTACTCCATCTATCACGACACAGTGCCCAATCCCACTGATCACAATGTTGAAGACGCCATGAAGGTGTACACGGAAGAAAAGTGTGACAGCCTTATCTCCATCGGCGGCGGTTCTTCTCATGACTGTGCCAAGGGTGTCGGCTTTGTCGCTTCCAACGGCGGCCGTATTCACGACTATGAAGGCATAGACAAATCTACCCATCCCTTCCCGCCCTACATCGCCGTTAATACCACTGCCGGTACCGCTTCTGAGATGACCCGTTTCTGCATCATCACAGATACCTCCCGCAAGGTGAAGATGGCCATCGTTGACTGGCGCTGCACACCCAGCGTCGCCATTGACGACCCTGTCCTGATGATGGGCATGCCTCCCCGCCTTACTGCCGCCACCGGCATGGATGCCCTGACGCACGCAGTGGAAGCCTATGTCTCCACAGCTGCTACCCCTATGACCGACGCCTGCGCCGAAAAGTCCATGGAGTACATCAACCGCTACCTGCGCCGCGCCGTGGCAAACGGAAATGA
>JAUMVQ010000147.1 GCA_030530085.1 Desulfovibrionaceae bacterium
CCTTAGGAAGAAGCCTTAGGCGTTGTTTTGGCCTTCCTGCATATAATGAGGACACGCTTGAGCATGCCGTCACCTGTGCTTCTAGTCTGGATGCCCTCTTTCCCTTTCAGGAAGAGATGGATAATGCGGCGCTGATAAGAGCTTAATGGCCGTGTAGTCTGCGATTTTCCAGTAGAGAGGACTTTTTCGGCAAGAGCTTTTGCCATTGCCTGCAGGTCTTCTTCCTGGCGCTGGCGGTACGTTCCCACTTCCAGGCTGATACGAACGGATTTTTGCAGTTTGCGGCTTGCCAGGCGACAGGCCAGATACTGTATTGCCGTAAGGGTTACTCCGTCGCGGCCTATGATGATGGCGGCTTCGTCAGTAAGTCCCTGCACGGAACAAAAGACAATGCCGTCATGCATGCTGGTTTCAAGGACGGGAGCAGTTTCCACCAGGGGATCCAGCAGCATGGCTACAGTTTCCCGGGCCGCATCCTCTGCTGCTGCATACTCAGACTCTTCAAGAGCTGCATACTCTGAGCCCTGGCTGGCTTCTTCATCAGGCCCTTTGCTGGAAGACCGGGAAGAAGTCCTGTCAGGCTTTTTGCGTGCAGATCCCTGTGCTTTCCGTTCCCTGCTCTGGCCCCTGTCTTTTGGCCGGGACGAAGCCTCATGGCCAGGTTCCGCCAGTGACCGGCTGCCTTCCTCCTTTTTCTCTCCTGTAGGAGAGTGAGTGGCAGCCGTGTCAGGCGCATCGTTTGGGAAGCAGGTGCAGGATTCCGGAAAATTGTGGGACCCAATTTCGCCAAGAACGATTTGGACAGTATCCCGAAGATGGGATCGTCTGGCACGGATTCTGGCCTTGCGGGCTCCGACTATGCCGAAGATGCCGCTTTTGGCATCCTGGATAATCTCAATTTCCAGCTTTTCACGGTTGGCATTATAGTACAGACAGGCGTCCTGTATGGCGGCATCCAGGTCCTTACCCTGGAATTCCTTGAACCCGTCCATGTCAGCCCTTACTTAGCAGTGCTTTGAGCTTTCTTGCCGGGCTTCTTCAGCTTATGTCCCATCCACCACTGCTGGGCAATGGCCAGGATGTTGTTGACCAGCCAGTACACAACCAGGCCGCAGGGGAATGCCAGGAAGAGGAAGGTGAAGACAATTGGCAGGATCATCATGATCTTCTGCTGCTTGGGGTCTACACCCTGGGGAGCCATCTTCTGCTGGATGAGCATGGAGAGGCCCATGACGATGGGAGTAATGTACAGGGGGTCTCTGGCCGAGAGGTCGCACAGCCAGGGAATGTCCGTGAAGGGCAGGGTATCAATGAAACTGGCGTGGCGCATTTCAATGGCTGTCAGCAGGGCCTGGTAGAGGCCGAAGAAGACAGGCATCTGGATAAGAATCGGAATGCAGCCGCTGGCAGGATTGACGTTGTAGGTCTTGTAGAGAGCCATGACTTCCTTGTTCATGGCTTCCTTGTCGTCTTTGTACTTTTCCTTGATCTTCTGCATCATGGGAGCAAGCTTCTTCATCTTTTCCATGGAAGAATAGCTCTTTGCAGTAAGAGGCCAGAAAATAATCTTGATAACAATGGTCAGCAGGATGATGGCAATGCCCCAGTTGCCGACATAGGAATAGAAGAAGTTAAGAATCCACAGAAGGCCCTTGGCGATGCTGCTGAACATGCCAAGATCGACTGACTTGGCAAGCTCCTCGCTTGAGGCGCCCATGAGCTTGCGGTCCTTGGGACCAAACCAGTAGCTGCTGGTAAAGACTGTTTCCTGTCCGGGACCAACAGTGACCGGGGACTGTTCCAGGGCGACCCTGTACACATTGTTCTGCAGAACGCCCTTGAAGGTGACGCCGGCAGCATTGCCGGGGAGAACGCCGTTGAGGAAATAGGTGCTCATGGCGCCGCCCCAGTAGATGGTGCCGGCATTCATGACGCCTGTGGTCAGCTTTTCGGAACTGCTTTCCTCGTTGAGGGAGCCGTTGTCATCCCAGCCGATACGCATGGCATCGTACTGGCCGCCTACGGCATTGCTGGCATCGGCACCGGTGGTGTAGCCAAGCCTGACGGACACGGCCTGGGTGCCGGAAGGCGTTACGGCAATGTTTTCCTTGATGAGGTAGGTTGAGGAATCAAAAATGAGCTCGCGGACAACCCGCATATCCCCAATCATGCCGGTGAGGCGCACGCTCTTTTTCTCGCCCTGGGTTACTTCGATATCGCCGCTTTCCTCGCAGGACCATGCTCCCACGCTCCAGGAAGGCTGTCCGTTGACCAGAAGTCCCATGGGAGCCATTGCTGCAGTTGCAGGGTTGACTAGGTTGACCAGGGGAGAGTCGCTGGCAACTGTCTGACGGAAGTTGGTGAGTTCAAAGGAGCGCAAAATACCGCCGCCTGTATAAATTGTGGCTGTATACAGAGGGGTTTTCACGACCATGTCGCGTCCCTGGGATTCTTTGAAGACGGGCAGCGGGGCAGCAGTCATGGAAGCTTCAGGGGCAGGGGCAGGCTTAGCCTGCTCAGGCTGCTGTTGCTGCTGGCTCTGTGCTGTCTGTTCCGCAGGCGGAACAGGCTGCGGAGCCCAGCCCATTTTTTGCCCGAGGTAGGACCAGCCGACAATCACGAGCAGACACAGCACTATGGCTATAATGAGATTTTTACCGTCTTGCATGGGATATTATCCTTGTAGGAGAGGACATGCCTCAGCGCCGAGGCAGTGGAACGGGATCATAGCCTGAGCCACCCCAGGGGTGGCACCGACATAGCCTTCGCAAGGTGAGCCAGCTGCCGCGCACAACGCCGTGAAGCGTTATGGCTTCAATGGCGTAGGCAGAACAGGAAGGAATAAAGCGGCAGCTGTTAGGCAGCAGAGGCGAAATGGCAATCTGGTACAGGCGGATAGGCAGTATGAACAGCTTTTTAATCAGCGACATCGTCAGCCTCCTGCGGAAGATGAAAGAAGCCTCTCAGCGCACCTGTCAGTTCGGAACTCACATCCTTGAGCGTGAGTCCGGCACTGCCTGCATGACGTTTGGCAACGACAACAATTCTGGCAGAAACTGGCAGATGGCGTATCTTAAGGCGAAAACATTCACGGACAAGCCTTTTTATACGGTTGCGTATATGTGCGTGACCTGTCTTGCGGGAGACGGTGATTCCCAGCCGCACGCCGGAATCATCTGCTTCGGGCTTAACAATAAAAAGAAGGAAATGCCTGGTGTGCAGCCGACGTCCCATATCATAACACTGGGCATATTCGGCAGTGGCACGAATCAGACTTTCCTTCGGCAATTTGAAAGAAACTGCCTTCTGTGCGGAAGCAGTTTCTTCGGGAAATGAGTCGTTGATTTTAGGCACTCAGACTTTTACGACCTTTGGCGCGGCGGCGGGCCAGAACAGCACGGCCGTTCTTTGTGGCCATACGGGCACGGAAACCGCAGGTGTGGGCGCGGCGCACCTTGCTGGGCTGATAGGTTCTTTTCATGAAAAAATCTCCTGTGGTAAACCGCTGGATTGCTACTTCCTGTACAAGGAAGCGGGCAACAGTGCTGCATATTTCCCTGTCAGGGCAACATGCCTTTGCCTCACGGTTATTGTATGTTGTATGCATGCACAGCCAACTGTCTCCTTATATTGCATATAGGGAAGACGCTGTCATTGCGCATTGTTTTTTGGTTAGGACCTGAAAAACAAGTACTCCCGTTTACACGGGAATGGCAACTTCGTCAAGGTAGTATGGGATGCAAGGTGCGGATGCTATCTGCCTGATGAGTACATAAACTACTTGCACCTGGTGGCGCAGGATGCATGAAATGTCCAGGCAGTGTATCTGTTATTGTCCACTTTGTATGCTGCAATAGACTGGGTCAAGTCCAAAACTGAATTGATAACCATCTTTATAAAGGATGACACCACTAGCATCTAATGAAATAACCGTTCCATTTGTCGTGGTAATAACAATATCACCTTTTTGATATTTTTTATCATTATTTATTTCTATCGAATTATCATTAAATGAATAACATAATAAAGCATTGGAATATTTTTTATTTGAACCATTAGTTTTATCTATTATTATAAAAGAGCCATGTACACAAATCTCTTTTGCATTATCTTCACCGTACAGACCTAGTGTAAATGCAAGACGGTCAGGTGTTTCATTATTTAGAATAAGTTTATGTTTTGATGCTATTTTTATATCTCCTAATGGTATGCTTATTTTTGCACTGTCCATATCGTTAAGAATTCTTTCGTTAGTGACATCAGGATATGTTATATAAAAAATAAGTCCTCTTTCTACATCTGTACATCCGAATTCACCTGAATAATATTTTTTACCCTGAGTGTCTCCATAAAAGGTAATGACTGCTTCTCCGTCTTTGTTGTCGTAAGCAAATGCTTGTTGTCCGCCAAAAAGCATGAAGGCTGTAATGACCAGCATGGCAATGTATCGCATGTTTTATTTTCTCCTTATCGGGTTGAACAAATAAGCCTGAATTAACCCATGAAAATGTGGCGCCAGGCAAGAAAGTGGTATTGCCTTGTCCCTGCGTGCCTGCTTTTAAAGCGGTTTAAGCCCGGAAAAGGATCCGGAAGTTTTATGGTGCCACGCAAAAAAAATTGGCCGGGAGTTTCCTGAACGGCTGCGCGAGGGACCAGGTACAGGCACTGAAAATTGCTTGTTCTTGTGCTCCGGTCCGGGGATTGCGGCAGGCATTCTTATTGTCTTGAAGGCCTTTGGGGCATTTCCCTTATCCAGTGGCAAAACAATATGTTTTTTCCCTACACCACAATAGGCAGGAGGTGAACAGGAAATTGCAGATTTGGATTTGGCAGATTTCATAACATTTTGAAAGTACAAAGGTTTATTCAGTCAGCACGCTTCTAGAGCTTTGACCTGTGTGCCTGATCTGAGGCTTTTGCTATGCCGTATCGCCAGACCCTGCCATATGCCTGGCAATGTGCTTGACAAAAAGAGATTTCTCACGGCAAAAATTGCCTGTTTATATTTTTTTGCCGGAAATAATGCGCATCAGCACAGGAATGAGCTGTGGTCCAGCCTGTGGCGCACATTGTGGTCTGTCTGATGGAGCACAAGGGGTATTGGTTGTGGAAAAAGTTGTTCTTAAGAAAAGGCCGGAGAAAGACGAGCCCTGCATCACGCTCATAGGCATGGCAGGCTCAGGCAAGTCTACTATCGGCATGGCCCTGGCAAAATATATGGACTATGCCTTTATGGATACAGACTACCTGATTGAGTCTGCCTACGGGACGGATCTGCAGTCAGTTGCCGACGCGCTGCCGGGAGATGCCTTTCTGGACATGGAAGAGCGTTTTATCTGCTCGCTCAGGGCCTCCCGTACCATCATTGCCACAGGCGGTTCCGTTGTTTACAGGGAGTCGGCCATGAAGCATCTGCACAGCCTGGGCCCTGTTGTCTGTCTGGACGCCAGCCTTGAGACCATACAGAAGCGTATTGCCCTTAACCCGCAGAGAGGGCTTGTTATAGCTCCCGGGCAGACAATAGCAGATCTCTATGCAGAGCGCATGGCTCTCTACACAAAGTATGCAGACCT
>JAUMVQ010000148.1 GCA_030530085.1 Desulfovibrionaceae bacterium
TGAAGGCTTTACTAAATTTGGCGTTTTGGGGGTATTAAGTCATAGGATGCTTACAAACTATGCTCCGCTGTTACAACAATCCTGAAACAGCTTTCAGGGAGTCCTTCAGAAAAGTTCCGCCAGCAAAGATACATCCTCTGACTAAGGGTCGCATACTGCGACAGAATTTTTCCAGCGTAAGGTTGGGAAATCACCATGGGCGGACGAGTCTTAGCCGAGACAGACAAAGGCAGCACAACTACGGTTCCCCTGGCCCTGATCAGGGCCTTAACCGTAAGGATCGCGGCTGGACGGCACATTTCCATGCCCTGTGACGGCTCAAAACTGCCCCATCATACCTCACCTCGCAGCAAGGCTGTCCCTTCCGGCCTCTTCCAGGCCGCTCATGCCGTCAGCAATCAGTCCTTCCCGCCATTCGCGCATTTCCGCATCCAGAGAGGCATCACGCTCAAGCTCAAGGGCAAGAAGATACAAGGGATCTTCGTCTTCGGGCATAGCCTGCTCAATCAGCATCGTCACAAAAGCGCTGCGCTGCCCGGCTGGAACCCTCTGCTTGAAGCGTGTGGCCAGAGCACCGGGGATATGAAAAAGCATCTGCATTTCTGTTCTCCTTTTTTTGATATCTATAGCGTTTTCAATATCAATATCAAAAACTCAATGCAATTGGCCCATATTTAAGGGATCAGCCTTCTTTTGCAGGCCCCCCGGGTACAGTGGCGCCCGTCCTGCCGTGGGCCCGCACAGCAGCACAACAAGTATCGTTTCCCGCTTCCTCAATCTGACAACCGACAGGGTCCAGCTTGCGGCTCTTTTCAGTCATAAAGTCGGACTCTTTTCTTGTTTAGCGTGATAAAAAATTTTAACAAGAAAATATTGACACCAGATAAAATTATTTTTATTTAAAACTTGTATGCAGTGCGCTGGTACTCAAAACTTGCTGCCAGCACATAGCTGAACAAAACATCCAGATACCATTGGTCCCCGGATCTTAGCCCCAAAACACTGGAAATCCGGCGTGCCTGGCAGATTTTTAAGCTAAAATGCTTTTTTCTATAAATTTTATTTGACAGATTGAAATAAAATACTTACTTTCTTTTCCAGACACAATCTGGCTGTCCTTAGAGCACATCGTGAAACCATGACAATGAAATCATGATGAGCACAGGCACACTATACCTCTATACCCACCTTTAAGCCTTCAAGGAGAATCCATATGAAGACAAAGACCGCCTCCGCAGCTGATCAGGCTGCAATGCAGAATGAAAACCAGAATGAAATGCTGGATACAGCCCAGGACGTTCAGGCAAAAAGCTCCCCAAGAAGGAGATATTCCGGCAACGATGTCCTGCGCATTATCAAGGCCCTGAAAGAAGTAGTGAATGACATGGAAAGGAAATATCTCTCCATGAACGATATCGTGCACGTTTTGCTGGACCAGCTTGAGGTAATGATGAAGATCCACAAGTGTTCCCGTGCCGAACTGGCCGGCATTATGACCGCGGCAGGATGTCCGGTTACAGTGCGTACCCTGGAAGACTATCTTACCATATCAAGAAAGGATGCCAGGGAGGGGAATACGCACTACAGCGAGCTGAAGGAGCGGATTCTTGGCCAGGCCGGAAGAAGGGAGAGCACAAACTGCGCAGACTCTTGCGCCGCTTCCATATCACAGGAAGATGGCGTCAGTGGCGGACAAGAGATCTCAGATGATTCTGCCGTTCCAGGCGACGATGGCTGGCTGGCCTCTGCCATATCCTCTGCCATGGCCGGCATTGAAGCAAAAGCTATGGCAAGACAACACGTCAGGGATATGTATGAAGCCAGGAAACGCAGGAAGAAGGCCAGGAAGGCGAGAAAGCAAAAGTAGGGGAGCGGGCCCACTGTACTCATAGCAAAAGGAAAGACCTCCCTTCCCTTTTGCAGCAACGGCCTGCTGCCTTGCTATCCGGGAAAGGAGGTCTTGTCTTTATGCCTGCTCCCTTGCGGGGGAACGGACTTTTGTCACGAACTAAAATTCATACATGATGTTGCAGTTGCCGGAGATGCCCTGCTTCTGCCCCACTGTACCTGGGCCAGGCACGCTTTGCACTTAGCATATGGCGGCAAGACAGTCACTCTGCCAGCCTTAAGCCGCACTCTCCGGCGTTCTTCTCACTGGATGCTATGAACAAAAAAAAAGAGGGACGACAGCGGACGTACTGTCTCCCTCTTCCATCTTTCTGATATATGGTCGGGATGAAAGGATTTGAACCTTCGACCCCTTGAACCCCATTCAAGTGCGCTCCCAGACTGCGCTACATCCCGACAAAAAGATTTTTTACGCCTCTCCCCTGACTCTGTCAAGGCAAATATCGCCTAAAAAAAGTTCCGGCAGACTGTCCAGGCATAGTGCCGCAGCAAGGCACGGAGTATCAGGCCGCCTGCTTGCTGCTGCCAATCATGGGCGTATAGAAGAAACGCACTACGGCCGGAAGCCACAGGTAAAAGGCAAAGGGTATGGACGCAAGCGGTGCCCCGGACATGGTCAGGGGGACGGTTGAGGCTATGCTCCAGGGAATCATGGCAGATAGCAGCATCACGCTGTCAGCCATATTCAGGGCATGCATTTCCCTGTCTTTTGCAAGGGGCTCAGTCAGCTGGTGCGTCAGCATGATTGCCAGTGTCTGGTTGCAGGCAATGGCCCCGGTAAGAAGGCCGGACCCGGCATACGCCAGAAACGTATTTTTGCTGCTCATGCGCTGTACCAGATGCTCCTGGCCGTCCAGAAGCCCGCTTACCCTGAAAAGCCCTGCATAGGTGGAGGAAATAAAGACAATGCCCACAACCTCAGCCATGGAGATAATGCCTCCTCCGTTCATGAGCCGCCCCACGTCTGCATGCACAGCCTTGAAGCCAAGAGTCAGTGCGTACAGGATGTCGCTGACGGACTGCTCCTGGAAAACATAGCACAAAACTACGGACACGGCCGTGCTGATCAGTACGGCATTGCGCACATGCAGGCGCATAAAGGCCAGTACGAGCACCAGGACGGCAGGTACAGCCAGAAGCCATGACATGGCATATTCCTGGTTGAAGAGGGCACTGATATCAGGAACGTCGCCCTCAGCATGGGACTGCATGGAGAGGACCACATAGAGGGCAAGCGTGATGACAAAGGCCAGGGCCGCAGACTTAAAAAGCGGCCGCGCCATCCTGTGATAGGCAGTGCGGCAGAGGGTATTGATAAGCAGCAGCGATGTTGACATGGGAGAGCATCTGTCCCCGAAATAGCAACCGGACAGAATGGCAGCACCAGTCAGCAGGGGCGAAAAGTTGAGGGCATTGGCCACGGACATGCTGATAACGCCCATGGTTGCGCCCGTGGCAAAGGCCGACCCCAGAAGGAAGGAGATGGCGCAGTTGCACAAAAAGATGCACGGCAGGAAGATGTCAGGCGTTATGGTGCCCAGGGCCAGATCCACCAGATAGGCAATGGTACCCGATGCTCTCCATGAGCCAGTCAGCATGCCTATGCAGAGCAAGGTGGACATTATCTGGAAGACTGTTTTTATCCCGTCCCTGGAAACGGCCAGCAGTTCCCTGGCTGAATGCCCCTTTTTGAAGGCATAGGCAAAAAAGAGCATGTATCCTGCAAGCAGTGCCCACACCAGGGAGCAGTCCAGAGCAAGGGCACAGGCTATGGCAAGGCAGAAGAGGCACAAAACTACATACGACATGGCACACCATGCTCCGGACAAGGCTTGTCTGCTAAAAAAATCCTGAAATAAAAAAGGGTTACAGAAAAACTGTAACCCTTAGGAAATTTCTGGTCGGGATGAAAGGATTTGAACCTTCGACCCCTTGAACCCCATTCAAGTGCGCTCCCAGACTGCGCTACATCCCGACGCAAGAAGGGTATATACGCTTCATGGGGGTACCTGTCAACATATGAATGGCCTTTTTTTTGAAAAACATGCCACAGGCATACCAGGCCCCCTGAAACGGGCCAGGCGGCATTTGTCTTTCTTTGTGAGACAGGCTATTGCAAGGAGAGAATAACACAGGAACTTTTCTTTCATTACCTGGCAGCTGCCGCAAGACAGGCTCAGTAAGGAGATATCATGCTGAAAGCGTTTTTCCTGCTTATCATCGTTGCCGTCATCGGCGTTCTTCTCTCAAGCATGCTGGGCCAGGCTCCCCTGCGCGGACTGACTCACTATCCGGCCTCCCCTGAAAGCATCCTGCTCTCGCGTGCCAAGCCGGCTGTCACCTTTGCCCTTGAGCCGGGTTTATCCCTGCAAAAAGCAGGCTGGTGCGATGTCCATCCGCAAACCATGGACAACCTGGACGGTGACGCCAAGATGTGGCTTGCCCTCTACCGCCACCCTCAAGGCCTTGTGGTGACAGCCGTTGCCGACTGCCAGGGACGCTGGGAATGGGATGCAGGCCACCATGCAGCCTACAAGACTCTCAGAAGCATGGAACGCCCGCAGCAGGATGTCTTCTCCATCTGGGAAACCGTCACTGTGCTTGACAGAAAGCACGATCCTTTCTGCGGCACCAAAAACAACATGGAGGGGGACAGTACGGCACAAGGACAGGATACAGGCTCCTGCCTTGTCTACCGGGCCAAGATGATACTCGAATTTAACAAATGTGCCGTATTTGCCGAGTACCATGAGGATCTGCCTGAAAACCTGGCAGCAGACATTGCTTATGATGACCGCTATCTGACAGACTTTACCCAGAGGGCCAGAAAGGCCTGCCAGATCAAGCGCCTGTCAAAGGAAGAGGCAGAAGCCCTGGCGCAGGACATCGCCAAAATGGATGTCCTGGACAAAGGCATTTCCAGACGCAGCCTTGCCGTATGGACAGGCAGGATGCACCGCCCGGGGCGTCCTTAAAACTCCTGCTATGGCAATCAGGCTCCCGATCTAAAGCCCCGGCCCTAAAGATACAAACCCTCAGTCCTGCTGATACATATCATAAGGCGTCGCGTCCCAGTTGACCGGCGCCTTTTTCTTGTACTTGCGCAAATAGACATACAGGCTGCCAGGCCCGCCATGCTGCTGCTTTGCTGTACAAAAGGCGATCACGACACGCTTGAAAGGCTCCTGCGTCAGCCACAGCCTGATCCTGTCGCAAAGCACGGCTACGCCTCCAGGGGAATTTTTGCCGCGCCCGTGCACAATAATCAGGGAACGCAGGCCCTTTTCCCAGCAGCGCCTGATAAAGGCCCTGAGCTCCTCAAATGCATTTTCTACCCTGAGCCCGTGCAGGTCAGTGCTTGACTCAGGACAGATGGCACCGGCTTTCAGGCGGTCAAGGATACGCGGATCCAGGCCTGATACGTAGCCTTCCACGTATTCACCGTTCTTGGACACGGCAAAGTCAATCTTGCCGTAGAGCTGCTCGTCAAGCCTGGCACCTGCCTGTGCCAGGCCTGGCCCGTACTCCTTGGCAGGCTCAACTTCCCGGCCGCCCTGCACTGTGAGCGGCACGACACCCTGCATGGCCTTGGAAAAGGCCCTGACCGTGCGCTCGTCGTTTTCACCGTCCAGAAGCTGCGCCATGGACATATCAGGGGAAGCA
>JAUMVQ010000149.1 GCA_030530085.1 Desulfovibrionaceae bacterium
TGTCAGCTTTGCCTGCGCAGTCCTCCGGGATACGCTGAAAACTGAGGAGCAGGAGGATGATGCCAGGCAGGGCAAAGAGGCAGCACAAAAGGCCGTAAATGAAGAGAATGGCCAGAATGGCGGAGAAGCATAGTATCGGCCATGTCCCTCAGGCTGATCAGCCGTAGCCCGGGCAACTTGGTTTTTGCCAGAGGGGCAAAACACTGCATTTTTTCTTTATCTTAGTTTTTGTATCCGCTCAGAGGGGCCGGATTTAGCCCCATTTTATAGGGCTAAGAGGCAGTCGAGTATCATAATCCTGGTGCACGCCTAAAAGCAGCTTGTTAAGCAGCGTGTTTTTGTAGAAATACTCGTTCTGATAGCTGTTCTTCAGCTTCTGGTATAGTTCGCAGACACATTCCCTGTTAGTCCTGCCTTCCGGGCTGGCGATAATCTTGTGTACCGCATCCGCATAGGCAGGGCTTTCCCCGTCCTCAATGATCTGCCTGAAGGTGTTTCGCGTAAAAAACGGTTCAGCAGTATGGAATCGAATCTGCGCTGTCCATTTCCAGCACCTTTTTTTCGGGGCAGCCTCCATCCATGGGAGGCTGCCCCGAAGTACTTTTTGCCTAATGCAGGCTGTCTTCTGGCCTTTATACAGCGCAACCGGAACTGCTTCCGGTGTTTTTACAGGCCAGCGTCCTCAGCCTGCACGGATTCCTCTTTCCTGCGCCTGGAACCGGATTTGCGCCCTTCACCTGACCTTGGCTGCTTAAGGCCTTCCTCTGAGGTGATAAGAAGCTTTTGCACCTTCTTGAGGCACGTGACAGGCGATTTGCGTGCCTCGTCCCCGATAAGATCAGGAGCACCGGATACGGGCTGGGCGTCTACGATCCACTCAGGCCTGATGATGGCATAGCTTATCAGGCGTGTAATATGGGGGAAGGACGGCCCCAGAAGCTTGCCTGCGGGACCGCGCCAGACAATGCCGCGGCACTGGGCATTGGCCGGATCCGAGAAGAATTCGCCAAAAACGGACCTGTTCTGCAAAAGAAGGGAGGACAGGTCGCCCATGACAAAGCGCTTGTTCCGCGGAATAGCGCTGGCAAAATGGCTGCGTACCTGGGACTCAAGGATTTTCTTGTGCAGATAGTGCAGGGTAACCAGGGTGTGGTCAAAGGGGTTGGTACAATGCTGCCAGAACCTGAAGGGAACGACATCGGGATAGACCACAGGAACAAAGATGCTCTGCATAAAGAGCTGTATGCCCTGCTGCCTGGCCTGCTGGCGCAGCGTATCGGTTACCGTGGCTGCGGAGCGGGTCGCCTGGATGGCGGCAAAATAGCCCGGAGCCAGAAAATTGCCTTCTGTGTCACGCAGGGAAATCAGATGCGTGGGGCTTTCGGACCAGGTGAGAAAGCGCAGAAAACGGACACGCCCGGGAGGAGTAGTGCCTTCCCCCCAGCCAAAGGGATTTTCTTCGCAGAGGGAGCCGTCGAGCAGGTTGTCTTCCTGGGGTTCCAGGACGGCTTCGGCCTTTTTCTTGGGTTTACGCGCCATAATCTTCATCCTCCTCGGCAGGCATTGTGTTTACCGTATTCTGTCCCGCAGCCTTTGCGGCATCTTTGTCAATCCAGGCTATGGCCGGTTCTTCATCACATGGCAGGGAACCGTCCATAATTGCCGCAATGAGCTGGAGAGGCTCTAGCTTGGCCTCTGATGGTACACCCCAGGGGATGTTGCGTCCGGCAAGATCAATCTTATCAGGATTTTCGTCTTTTGAATGCTCGACACGGGAGCGGAAGGGGCGCTCCGGCGTTGACCAGTTGCGTGCCTCAAACACGCCTTTCAGGTTTTCAAATCCGCGCACGACGGCCTCGTCGTTGGCAAGATCCAGATACTGCAGGAAGCCTTCGCGGCCGCGCCTTTCAATAGCTATGCGCACCATCCAGGCAAGGCGCACGACAGAAACTGTCGGCTCTGACTTGCCAGAACGGTACTGGAATCCGGACTGGCCGCCTATGCCCAGCAGAAGGAGGCAGCTGTTGCGGCTGACGGCCATCTGCTCGATGATATCCTGCTTCCAGCCTTCGGCAGGAGTGCCCTCGATGAATTCATGGGTGCACCACACGGCAAGCCAGTCCACCCATGCCAGTATATGGGGCATTTGCGGCAGCTGTGAGGGGACACGCCACCAGGCAGTGAGGCGGGACAGCAATGGCGTGGTCGGGGCCTTGTAGGTAGCCTTGACCATGGCACGCAGGTTGTGCAGCCACTGCCAGTCCGTAAACGTCCAGAGAGACATCTCCTGCCTCTCCCTGAGATAGGTTACGTTTTCATAGGTTATGTCCCCGGTCTCGGGGTCAATGCTTGTTCCCGAGGGGGGCAGGCTGTGCTCGACGCCGTTGACTGTTTTCCACTCGGCCAGCATGGGGCCGGAGCCGAAGATAAGCCAGTCCAGGTTATAGCCCATGTCCAGGCTGATCCAGCGCACCAGCCATTCCGGAAAGCTGTCCTTGCTGATGGCTTCGATAAGCGCCATGACGCAGCTGCCAAGGGAAAGGCGGCGTACCTCGGGCTCAAAAGGCGGAGGTACCACCTCATTGCGCCCGCGTGTGGTCTTTTTCCTCCTGCGCTCCGGCGCGATAAGCCACTCGGATGCCCCTTCAAGCCAGCTCAGTTCCTTCTCTTCCATGGGCGTGCGTTTTTCGATGGGGAACTTATAGTCCCTGCGGACGCCGTAGTCGCAGATATCCTTTACAAGCATGCCCAGCCTGTCCTTGCACTGGCTGTAGGCCTCATCGGGGGTGATGTCCTTGCTGGCATCCTCAGGCAGCGGCTCACTGGTTCCGTTGCGCAGATGGGCATCGGGGCTGCAGTGACTGTCCAGACAGAGGACAATCAGGCTGCGCAGATAGTTGTCATGAGAAGCATTTTCCATATGTTATCCTTGCTAGGAATAGTGTTCGGTTTTGGGATACATGCAGCTTTTTTATTGACTGCCTTTATATAATACTGTCAGAATATTGTTATGTCAATACTTTGTGAAAATATATGTTTCCGGCAGCAAGGGGATCTGAAAGCCAAGGGGATGCTGCCAGAATACAGCCTTGCCGGATGAAGCATCCTGCCGCCTGTTTTTGAACTTTTGCGCAGAACTGCTACAGCAGACCCGTTTTTCCTTAGTTTTTTGCCTGATAGCACAAAAAAATGGTTTGACATACTGCAAGGGCAAAAGGTATGTGGGAAAAATGAAACAGATTTTTTTTCGTTTTTTTAGGCGAGGAAGGATCGCGCTTCGCGCCTGTGCGGCTGAGCACAGATGGCTGTCCGGTGTCCTGATGCTGGTTCTGGCGGGGGCTCTGGGCTGGCATACGGCTCAGACGGCACTGGATGCTGTGTCCGGCTATCAGCAATGCATTACGGCTGAGGGCAGGCCTGCGCTATATACTCTGGCAGGCAGGGAACAGGTCCAAAGCGATCAGCAGGCAGTGGCTGAACCGGAGCAGGTTGCAGTCCCTGATGATGTTATTACCGAGTGGTTTGGCGGGCAGGCCATGGACAGAAAAGCCCTGCGCCGCACCATTGCCTTTGTTACATCTCACCTCAGGCCTGACGGAGCCTGGTGCAATACAGAAGTGCACGATCTCCTCATGGAAACGGCTGCCGTGGAAACAGCCTTGGGTTCCATTGTCCGCCAGCACAAAGGCCCGGCACTCTCTGTATGGCAGATTCTGGGCTTCAACTTTGTAGAAATTCGCGACTACTTTGCCAAATACAATCCCGAGCTTCTGGAACGGGCCATGTTTTTCTATAACCAGGACTTCTCTGAAGACTGGAACAGGGTATACAATATTCCCTGGACTGCTTCCATGAGCCTGCTTTTCTATGAAAAGGCAACCAGGGGCACGTTTGTGGACCAGCTTGGGTCGCTGGAATCCAGGGGCAGGCTCTGGAAGAAGATCTATAACACCCGCCTGGGCAAGGGGACAGTTGAGGGATACAAAAAACGCGCCCTGCAATATGTCCACCTGCCTGACAGTGAAAGCATGTAGAAAATAAGCTTACAATTCGACCAGCATGTCGTGCGGAATGTGGTCTGATATGGCCTTCAGCCAGTCGGGCATGCGTACCGGCCTGCCTGTCTTGTCTGCCGAGGCATGTTGCGTCATGCCTGTCACCAGCACCTTGTCGCGGGTCTCATTGGTCAGCTCGTACTGGAAGGTAAGCGAGGCACGGCCCCACTCGGCTATGGCCACGTGGCAGTGGACTATGTCGTCAAAGCGGGCAGGGGAACGGTAGCGGCACTGTACCTCGCGCACCGGAAGGTAGATGCCCTTTTCTTCAACTTCGCGGTAGCTGAAGCCGGAGACGCGGATATATGCGTCTCTGGCTCTTTCAAAGATATGCAGGTATTCGGCATAGTAGACAATGCCCATGGCATCGGTTTCTCCGTAGGAAATACGGTGTGCCACCCAGATGGAAGGGGCTGGAAAGTTTGCTGCTGACATGCTTTGCTCCGTTAAAAAAAAACATGTGCCGGCAGATGCGGCACAAATGTAACAGACAATCTATTGCATACCTGAGAGGGAAAATCCAGATCGTGACAGGACGCAATGGCCTAAAGCATGGCTTGCCCCTGCTGTGCCCTTGGCGTGAAAGGCATCAGGGAAAGGTCTCGGGGAAGGCATGACTGCAATGACAAAAGAGGGTAGCATGGCCTCTGCCGCATGGGCCTTGCAGCCTGCGGCCTTGTTTTTTGCATGAGCAGCGGGAGAGGTACGTACTGTTATGGGCAGGCTTGGAAAAACAACAGCTGAATATCTGGCCGAGGTAGAGGAGAACGGGCTGGCCTTGAGGTATGTCCCTCTCGCTAGAAGGACTCGCACTATCTGCCTGGCTGCAGTCCGCAGCAACGGCCTTGCCCTGCAGCATGTCCCTGCAAATATGAGGAGTGACATCGTCCTCTGCCTGGATGCCGTGGACAGTGCCGGCATGGCACTTGAATTTGTGCCGGAGCCCTTGCGGGGACGGGAACTGTGCTTTGATGCCGTGCACAGCGACGGGGCCGCCCTGCAGTTTGTGCCAGAGGAACTGCGGGATGAGGATATGTGTGCCGAGGCTCTTGAAAGCTGTCCCAAGGCTCTGAGGGATGTCCCTTTGCCGCTGCGGAAGTCTTTTGCTGCGGCAGGCAGGGCGTAAGATACAGCAGGTCTAATGCGTCAGCGTGGCTGCCTTCCAGCGACCGTCCTCATTGATAAAGACCCAGATTATATGTTCCTCTGAAGCAGGCTGATCCTCTTCCTGCCAGACATAGCAGGCCCTGACCTTTGCCGTGCCGTCTTCTTCCAGGGAACACTCCCTGATGCTGAGCTCAAGCAGCTTTTTGCCTGGCTCTGTGTCCTCGTCCGTTATGTTGGCCTTGAGCATGCTGGCAATAGGGCCTGTTACCAAGGAGGAGATGTGCTCCCAGTGGCAGTAGTCCCAGTTCCAGATGGCAGTGAGGACATCGAGAGCCTCCTGCATGAGAAAATCACCGGATTCCTGCGCTGTATCAGCAGGCCGGGCATTGCT
>JAUMVQ010000150.1:0-2563 GCA_030530085.1 Desulfovibrionaceae bacterium
AGAGCCTTCCATGGACCCTCCCATGGCTCCTTGCACTGTCCCCTGCATGGAGCCTCCCATGGACCCTTCCATGGCTCCTTGTATTTTTGCAAGTTCCTTTTCTGCCTCTGCCTTTTTATCCTGAGCCTCAGTTACTGCTTTCTTTGCCTCCAAAACGGCTTTTTCAGCCCCGGCACGGGCCTTTTGAGCCTTCTTTTCAGCTGCGGCCGCAGCCTTGCACCTTTTTTCAGCAAGCAGAAGATCGTTTTCTTTTTCTTTCAGCTGAGCCAGCTGTACCTTAAGAGCAGGAAGATCTGCGGCAAGGCCGCTGTCAGCTGCAGATGCCTCAAGCTTTTCTGCCAGCTTTTTCTCCTCCTCCGTGCAGGCCAGAAGCTCGCTTTCCTTTTCCTGCACGGCTTTCTCATGCTTTTTCTGCTCCTGTCTGGCCTGCTTTAAAAGCGTGTCAGCCTTTGCCTTTTCTGCCTCTGCCTCCTTGAGCCTTGTCTCAAGGGCGCGGCCCTCAGTGATTTTAGGGGCAAGGGCTTCTGACTCCTGCCTGCATGCCTCACAGGCCTTTTGCAGCGTATCCTTCTCTTCCATGGCCTTCTTTTGGGCTTCTTCAAGAAGGGGGAGCTCTGCGGCAAGCCTTTCTGTCTCCTGCTGCTTTTTCTGCCTAGTCTCTTCTATGGCACGCTGCCTGCCAAAGACAGCGTCTAGCACGGCTGCCTTGTCGTCCAAAAGGAGCTTTTCCCTGGTCTCAGCCATGCCATTGTCTGCTAGAAGGCAGGCATTGTGCCTTTCCTTTGCGCCTTCTGCCTCATTTTGGGCCGTATCAAGGGCGTTAAGAATTTCCTGCGCCTTGTCTGCTTCCTTCTTTTTTTCCTGCAAGGCGCAAAAACTTGCGGACAAGGCCTTTAGTTCCTCCCTCCTCTCAGCAAGCTCCTTGTCTGTGAGAATGGCAATGCCCTCAAGCCTTGTTTTGGCAAGCTGGTATTCTTCCTTGTACTGCTTGGTCTTTTCAAAGCAGTTTCTGGAAATCTGCTCGTAGACAACGGTGCCCGTCATATCCTGCAGGATGTCGGATCGTTCCTTGGCGTTGGCATTGAGGAAGCGCGCAAACTGCCCCTGTGCCAGCAGCACGGACCTCTGGAAGGCATCCATGCTGAGGCCGGTGAGCGTTTCCACCTCCTTTTTGGTCTTTTCGACTTTTTCAGAAAGGACAGTCTCACTGCCGTCGGGAGCAAGCTTGTAGAGCCTCATCTGCGGCTGCTGCAGTTTCCCGTCCGCTTTCATCCTTGCCCTGGCCTGCTGCCAGACTGACTTGTAGCGGCAGCCGTCTATGGTGAACTCAAGCTCGGCAAAGCAGTCGCCCGTATTCCTGGTCATGGCTTCGTTGCTGCTGGCGCTGAGCTTCTGCAGGCGCGGCGTCTGCCCGTAGAGCGCAAGGCAGACAGCGTCAAGCAGGGTGCTCTTGCCTGCCCCTGTCTTGCCTGTAATGAGAAATATGCCGCTGTCAGAGAGGGCGCTGTCGTTAAAGTCTATACGCCACTCGCCCTTGAGGCTGTTGATGTTGCGAAATCTCAATCTGTCAAGACGCATACGCTTTCTTCCCCTGGCGGTCCTTTTCTATGATGCTGCCATCTGATGGAGCTGCCTTCTGGTGCTGTGTTGTACTGCCTGCCGTGCCTTATGACGGACTGCCCTGTCCTTCGGCTTCCTGTTGGTCTTTATCCTGCGGATCTTCCGGCTGCCGGTCCTCAGCCTGCAGGTCTTCGGGCTGCCGGTCTTGTGCCACGGGCCCGTCCTCTTCTTCCCCTGCTGAGACAAGCTGCTGGAAGAGGGCTCTCATCATGTCCTTGTCCTCGTCTGCCACATCGTAGCTTTTAAGGACAAGCTCAAAGACATCCTTTGGCTCAAGCGCCTTTAAGTCGGATACGGTATCCTGGCACCAGCTGACCCTGCGCTGGCTGTAGTCCCGCATGGCAACCACGGAGCAGATCGCCCTGCCGGATTCTGGCAGCAGGGTTTTTGCCTGTATGCGCTCGCGCCAGTCAGCAGGCGGCGTGGATCCTGTGTAGTCAACAAGAAGCCAGGGGAGAAGCTCCTGATAAGGCTTTTCCTCACCCGCCTCTGCGTCGCATATCTCCTGCACCCTGCTTTCAAGATCGTCTATGCTGCTGCCTGCCAGCTGTATGAGCTTCCTGAAGCAGGGCACCGGCACTTCCTCTATCTGCACTGTCCCCTGCCAGCCTGAGGCCTTTGCGCTGCTGTCCCTGGCATCGTCCTGAACATCGTCCGGACTGTCCTCAAGCTCTATCAGGACAATTTTTTTCTCAGGCTGGCTCTCGCCAAAGTCCATGGCCAGGGGAGATCCTGAATAGCGTATGGTCTCAATGCCGGCCACGCTGCGCGGGGAATGGATATGTCCCAGGGCCAGGTAGTCAAAGCGGCTGCTTAAAGGGCCGGCATCTATGGCGCCCAGGGTGCCGCACACAAACTGTCCCTCGCCGTCCCTTTTTCCGTCCAGGCTGATGCCCCCTGCAAAGAGATGCCCCATGCCGATGACAGGCACAGGCTGCGTTAA
>JAUMVQ010000150.1:2573-5541 GCA_030530085.1 Desulfovibrionaceae bacterium
ACAGGCACGCGTTTTTTAAGGCTTGCATTCAGGCTTTCTGCCCAAGCCGCAGCCTGCTCATAGTGGGACAGCACTGCCTTTGCAATGTACGCATCCCTTTGGGCCGGATCATTGCCAAAATGCGTCCTGTCCAGATCGGCTTCCCTTAAGTAGGGCACGGCACAGACAATCAGGTACGGCTCATTGTCTTCCCCTTTGAGGAGCAGGACCTCGTCCTTGGGAGACTCCTGCGCCCTGCCGATGACATGGATGTTGTCGCTTTCAAGGTACTGCGCCGAGGCATTGAGGACGGATGGCGAGTCGTGGTTGCCGCCTGTCAGAATGACATGCCTGCATATGCCGCCAGGCATGTCCCTGACATCGCGCAAAAAGTCATAGTAGAGCTTCCTGGCTGCATTGGGCGGAGCCGATGTGTCGTAGATGTCGCCGCTGACAAGGAGCACGTCTGCCTGCCTTTCCTGGATCAGACTTTTAAGCCATTGCAAAAAGCATCTCTGTTCTTCCAGCCTTGACTGTTCGTACAGATTCTGTCCCAGATGCCAGTCGGAGGTGTGTACAATCAGCATCTAAATACTCCCCGCAGTGTTTTTTTGAGCAACAAAGCGCATGTGAATGTACTTTAAATAAACATACAATAATGTCAAGAGAATAGCAGTCAAAAACTTAAAGCAGTACTTTTAAAGAAAGACAGCCGGCATGCCATTTATAGGCCTTCTTTTACGGCTTCCAGCCGGGCTTGTATACAGGATGTACGCCTGTCCTGCCAAGTATGCCGTCCCTGATGCCTGCAAGGCGGAGAGGGATTTCCTTTGGCCTCAGCCTGAGCACTCCTTCATAGAATGCCATCAGAAGTTCCAGGACGATGTACTCAAGGAACCTGGCAGGCTTGTGCTTTTTTAAGAGAAGCAGCCGGTTGCGGACCCCGTAGTAGCGCTTGAATGAGGTCTGGTCGTACTGCCCCGGGGCAACATCGTGCACGATGGGTATGCCTGAAAGGCAGACTATCCTGCCGTCCTTTCTGAGGCACAGGGAGTTTTCCGTATCGTCAAACCAGATGAAGTAGTCCCTTGGGGCAAGGCCTGCTTTTTTGAGCTTGTCCTTGGAAATGACTGCGCCCACAAAGGACACCAGGTCTATGTCGAATTCTTCCCTGGCATATTCTTGAGGCGTTGGCTTCCTGTCCCATTTTATGGCAGGAAACCTGCTGCAGAGGCGCCTGTGTATGCCGCTGACAGCACCGTTTTGAGTCACTGTCCCGCAGATGGCGCTGATATCGTCAGTTGCATGCGTGTCTATGTAGCGCTGCACTGTCTCTGTGAAGTTTTCAGGAAGATAGGCATCGTCATCGGCCAGCAGTATCCAGCCGGCCTCTTGTTGCAAAGCAAGCCTCTGTCCCTCGTGAAAGCCCCCGCTGCCGCCGCAGTTTTGGGCCAGCCTGTGCACCATTTTCCTGTAGGGTGCAGGCTCAGACTGCCATTGTGCCAGGAAGGCTTCTGTGCCGTCAGTGGACGCATTGTCGATAACCATGACGTAGGCAGGGTGCAAGGACTGACTGTCATAGCTTGCCAGGGCTTTTTTGAGCTTGTCCAGCCTGTTGAAAGTCACCACAACGCATCCGATATCCGACGCCATAGAAGTCTCCATGCATATGTCTGTCCTAAAAGCGGTGCCGTGGCCCGGGCCCTTGCTGTGTATGTCAGGGCATGAGCTGTGCAGGCACGGGGGCTTTACGGATCTGCCAGGGCTGCCCCGGTCTAAAAGGCCGGGGACCAGAAAAGACATTCAATAGTAGTACACAATGCCATATCTTTCCACCCGGGCTTTTTGGCGTGCCTGCAAGCCGGACTCAGAATGCGGCACTGCTTTGTACGGCACTGCTTTTGAAGCAGGCCTTGTCATGGGAAGAGATCACCCCCACGGCCTGCAGGTAGGCATAGACAGCAATGCTTCCCGTGTATTTCATGCCGCGTTTTTTCAGGTCGGCAGATATCTTGTCAGAAAGCTCTGACTTTGTACGCCCTGTCTCATGGAGTACTTTGCCGTCTGTCCACTGCCAGAGGTACTTTGAGAAGGTGCCGTATTCTTTCTGAATGTCCAGGAAGGCTTTTGCATTGCAAACGGCAGCCTGTATTTTCAGGCGGTTGCGGATGATGCCCTGCGTGCTCATCAGCTCTGCCACCTTCTCGTCTGTGTAGCAGCTGATCTTCTCAGCATCAAAGCCGTCAAAGGCCTTGAGAAAGGCATCCCTCTTGTTGAGGACGCACTCCCAGGAGAGGCCTGCCTGGAAGCATTCCAGGACAAGCATCTCAAAGAGCTTGTGGTCATCGTGCACAGGGACGCCCCACTCTTCGTCGTGATAGCGGATGTAGCGCTCATTGCGGGGATTTGCCCAGCTGCAGCGCTGCCTGCCGTCCGGCCATTCCATAGGTATCCCGCCTACTCGTAGTCTATTCTTTCGATCTTGAAGAGTACCGGGCGTGTGCCGTCAGAACAGCAGGTAATCATTTCATTTTCCTTCTTCATCCAGCCCTTCATGATGGATCCGCCCTGCAGGCCGGTGTAGATATAGCGTGAGATGGCGTCCCAGGCCTCGGAACAGAACGGCATCTTGGGGCCGCCTGCTACGGCATCGGCATTGCCGCTGGTCTTTACCAGCGTGTTCAGTCCCATGCGCCAGAAGTGGTCGTGCTCGTCGTCCCTTAAGAATACGAATTCATCGCCCACATTGTAGCAGGGACAGGGGCCTGAGGAAGGATCGGCACAATACTGCTGTTGCAGTTCGGGATAGACCTTCTTGTCCAGGACAGTAACTTTTACCTTGTGTTTCATATTGGTGTTCCTCCATAATTTTTCGCCTGGCATTGCAGCTCATCCATGAAGGGAAGCATCAGTCATATTTATGGCTGAAGACGCTGATACTCCTCTGCTCTGGCTACACAGGACTTGTTACAAAACGATATGCCCCAGA
>JAUMVQ010000003.1 GCA_030530085.1 Desulfovibrionaceae bacterium
TTGATGAAGAACTGGGCCGAGGCAGAGTGGGGATCCATGGTACGGGCCATGGCAATTGTGCCGCGTTCATTGGCAAGGCCGTTGTCAGCCTCGTTCTTTACAGGGGCCTCAGTAGGCTTCTCTTCCATCTTGAAGGTATAGCCGCCGCCCTGGATCATAAAGCCGGGTATCACGCGGTGGAAGATGGTATTCTTGTAAAAGCCGCTGTCCACGTACTTCAAGAAATTGGCTACCGTCAGAGGAGCCTTGTCAGGATAGAGCTCAATAAGAATATCGCCGGAAGTGGTTTCAAGCAAAACGACTGGATTAGCCATACTATCTCCTGCATATATGCGGCACTGGTTATTGCGCCCTGCCGTTCTTGCGGCAGGCTTAAGGGAAAGGGCCTTGTCAAGAACTGCACGGACTGTTCTCTCAGTGCTCTGTACGCCTGCAGAGCAGTCCTGTGCCTCTGAACCTTATAAGACCGGGAAGCCCGTACAGAGCCATGCATCATTGCATGACCTTGCGGGCAAAAGCCTCTTTCCCCTATTTTCCCTATTTTCTATTGCTATCCTGTATCAGGACAGGCAGATGACAGCCACACGCTTTAGGGACAAGGGATAATCCCTGCCCTCTCCTTACCTCCCGGTCCCTCCCGTCCTGGCAGACGAAAAAAGGCACGGACTAAAGGACATGCGGCGCATCATTTGCACGCAGAATGTACGCAAAGGATCGCAGATTGACAAGACAGCCCTTTGCGGCAAAAAGACTGCAACAGGGGATAGACGAGGTCCTGCCTGAACCCCAGCTACGCCCTGCCTGAAATTTCCCCTGAGTCCGGCAGGCCTGCCGGACTCTCAGAAGCCTCTCCTCCCAGCACACCTGCATCCCTCACTGCTCACCTCTCCATGTCCCACTTCCTGGTCTTCTCCTGCCATCCTCCCAGCCAGCCGCCTTTGTCCGTCATCTTCTCCCCTGCAGGCACTTGTCTCCCTTTTTTTGAGTTCTGCTACGCCTTTTTTGCAGCCTTACTGCGCATTCCTTTGCCTTCCCTTGCACCAGCATCCGGTTTCTTATGCTTTTCACCTCCTTCTTTCCCGACCCTGAGCCTGTACGATCCGCCCTCCTTGCCTGGTACAATGTGGCAAAGAGGGATCTGCCCTGGCGCAGGCATTGCACACCCTATTCAGTCTGGATTTCAGAGGTCATGCTGCAACAGACACAGATGAGCCGAGGCACTGCCTACTTTGAAAACTGGATGCGCCTCTTTCCCAACCTGCAAAGCCTGGCAGCTGCCTCAGAAGAAGAGGTGCTCAGGGCCTGGGAAGGCCTTGGCTACTATTCCAGGGCCAGAAATATCCTAAAAACCGCCCGCCTGCTTGCAGCAAGCTCATCTCCCTTCCCTGACAATGTCCGTGATTTGCTTAAGCTTCCTGGCATAGGTCTCTACACAGCCTCTGCCATAGCCAGCATTGCCTGCAATAAAGATGTTGCCTGCGTGGATGCCAATGTGGAGCGCGTCCTAAGCCGCCTCTGCGATCTTGATCTGCCCATACGCTCAACAGAAGGCAAATCTGCCCTGGCAGAACTGGCAGATGGCTTTCTCACCCACGGCCGTGCCGGAGAACACAACCAGGCCATGATGGAACTTGGCGCCCTCATCTGCGGCAAAAAGCCACTCTGCCAGGACTGTCCCCTTGCAAACTGGTGCCTTGCCAGAAAACACGGCACTGTCCTCATGCGCCCTGTCCTTCCTGCCCCCAAAGGACGCGTTCCCCTGGATCTTGTAAGCGCCATCGTCCTCCATGAGAATCGTGTCTTTCTGACCAGAAGACCTCATGGCTCAGTCTGGGGAGGTCTCTGGGTCTTTCCTTACGGGGAACTCAGGGAAGGTGAAGACATGGCTCTGGTTGCAGCCCGCATCATAAGTGAAGCAGCAGGCATTAATGCCAGCATTGTGCAGGAAGCAGCACTCCCTGGCTGCCGCAGTATCAGGCCCCTGGCAGAGCTTAAGACTGCCTATACAAAATACAATGTCACAACACACTTCTTCCTGCTCTCTCCAGCTCTAAAACTTATGGCTGACGGCAGTCCTGAGGCTTCTGCCTCCTTCTGCGCCCTGCCGGAATCTCCCATTTCTGCCACGCCTTTCGCTTCTTCCTCTCCTTCTTCCCTTTCTGCCTCTGCTTCCGCTTCTTCTACGTCTTCCACTTTTGCTAAAGCTTCCTCCTCTTCTGAGGCTTCTGCCTTGCCTCCCTCTTCTTCCTCCGCTTCTCACGCTTCTGCCACGTTTTCCGCTGCTGCTCCGACTTCCACTTGTACCATGTCTCCCGCCTCTGCGCCTTCTGCCATGGCTTCCGCTTCTCCCACCAGTTTTGCGGCTTCTGCCACAAGTCTCGATGTAGCTACTGCCATTGCCACCGCCGATGCTTCCGATGCTGCCACGGCCTCCGTTGCAGCCTCTCCTAGCGCTTCTGCTATATCTCCCGCTGTTGCCACTGCTTCCGTTGCTACCGTCAATGCCTCCGCTGCCACTGCCGATGCTACAGCCGATGCCGCTGCCGCTGCCCACCCCCCTTCTTCTTGTGTCCTTCCCTGCCGCTGGGCATCTTTTGAGGAGCTGGCAGATCTGCCCATGCCTCCCCTGCACAAAAAAGCTGCCAGCCTTCTTTTTGGCAAAAAAGCATGACCCAGGCATGAGTGCCAGCCGTAGTACGGTCTGCCATGCCGTCCTCCTGCTTGCCCGGATGCTCCCCGGCATAAGCACCAGCCGCAATACCGTCAGCCATTTCGTCCTCCTGCGTACCCGGATAATCCAGGCATAGGCACAGGCGTATGCCCCCCATACGCACTCCCAACAGCAGCTGTTCTGCCTTCCTATAGGAGCGCCAGGCATTCACCCCATACAGCGTAGTACCTTGCAGCAGCTCAACCTCCCTTTTTTAAAAGCCAGCCCCTTTGTACGCCAGCTTGAAAAAAATGTTTCCAGGCAGAAGCTCCCCCTTTTCCAGGCGCAGTCCCCTATCCTGAAGGGAAAAAGCCCCTGATTTCAGGCCAAAATGCCCTTGACTTTTCCAGGGCATGTGCTTAGAGAATGGCTTGCGGCATTCCCATTGCCGCACCATCCATTTGAGAACCATCCGGTGTTCACAGAAGGGTGCCCTTTGCGGCCCCTTTTTTTTGGCCCATTTTTCAGGGAGCCGGACTTTTTTCATGGCCCAGACTTTTCTTAAAGGTCCCTGTTTTTAGGGATCAGACTTTTCAAGGAGCCAGTATGACCAACAGCAGCCTGCATGAAAAACTGCTGCAGCTTGCTTTACCCGCAGTCAGGGCCCAGGGACTGGATATCTGGGGACTGGAACTCATTGAAGGCGGCCAGATGCTAGTCCGCCTCTATGTGGAAAAGGGCCCTGGTGCAGAGGCCCCCGCCTCTGGCTCAGCTTCTGCTACCCAAGCCCCTGACTCTGCCACAGACGGTTCTGAGGAACAGTCTGTGCAGCAGCTTTCAGCCACGGTGAACCAGTGTGAGTCCATATCCCGCCAGTTTTCCCTGGCCCTGGACGCAGAGGATGTCATTGACAGGGCCTATACGCTGGAAGTCTCCACCCCTGGCTTTAACAGGATTTTCTTTGGCACCAGCCAGATGCAGGACTACATCGGTGACATGGTTGAGGCAAGGCTCCCCAATCCATGGTCTCCGGGAGAGGGGCTCCCTGCCCGCCGTACCTGGAAGGGACGGCTTCTTAAGGCAGATTCCGATACGTTCACCATCGCCCCTGCCACTGTTGACGCCGACGGCATTGTCACAGACGAAGCGCTGCCAGAAGCAGTCATTCCCTTTGACAGAGCACGCCGCGTCAGCCGCATGCATATTTTTGTCAGGCCGCAGAAGCCCGGCAAAAAACACAAATAGCAACCGTCCTCAATTAGCTGTCATCCGTGGCCCCAGGGCCTTTCCCTTGTCATCAGGCCTTAAGGAAGGCAGCACAACATAGTTCCCCTAGTTCTCCAAATTCCCAAAATCCCCGGAGTCCCTCATGACTCAGGGAGGGCCAGGAAACACTCAGAACTCCCAAATCTCTCAATACAGGACGGATACCATATAAATTTAAGGAGGCGGCGCCCAATTCTGCAAGGCAGGTGCCTTACCAGGGAAATGCGCCGGGAAAGATGAAACCTGACGAACTGAAAAAAGCAATAGACCAGATCTGCGCCGACAAGGATCTCGATTCCGCCATGCTCATCGAAACCCTTGAAGAGGCTGTCAAGTCTTCTGTCCTGCGCCGCTACGGCGAGGACATAGAGGTCGAGGTAAACTACAACAAGGATACCGGCGACATAGAGGTATACCAGTTCAAGACTGTCGTCGAAGACGACGACATCATCAACGAGGACAAGGAAATCGAGTACAGCGAAGCTGTGAAGCACGACCCCTCTGTCCAGATTGAAGACGAGATGGGCTTTCGCATCAAGATTGACGACTTAGGCCGCATTGCGGCCCAGTCAGCCAAGCAGGTCATCATCCAGCGCCTGCGCGATGCCGAGCAGTCAAAAATCTACAGGGACTACAAGGAGCGCATCGGCGAGATTGCCTCCGGCACCATACAGCGTCGTGACAAGGGCGGCTGGATTGTCAATATCGACCGCATCGAGGCCATACTGCCAAGGGATGAGCAGATTCCCAAGGAACACTTCCGCAGGGGCGACACCATCCAGGCCCTGATCACAGATGTCCAGAAGGAATGCCGCGGTCCCCAGATCACGCTTTCCCGTGCCCACAACGACTATATGCGCGCCCTCTTCCGCCGCGAGGTGCCCGAGGTCGATGAAGGCCTGATCCAGATTATGGGCATTGCCCGCGATCCCGGCTCCCGCGCCAAGGTGGCAGTCTTTTCCCGCGAGCCCGGCATCGACCCTGTGGGTGCCTGCGTTGGCGTGCGCGGCGCACGCATCCAGAACATCGTCCAGGAACTGCGCAGCGAGCGCATAGACATCGTCATCTGGAGCCCTGACATAGCAACCTATGCCAAGAATGCCCTGGCTCCTGCCCTGGTCAACCGCATTGACATTGACGAGGCAGGCAACGTGCTTGAGGTCGTCGTTCCCGACGATCAGCTGACCAACGCCATCGGCCGCAAGGGCCAGAACGTCAAACTGGCAGCGCGCCTTTTGGGCTGGAAGATCGATATCTTCACAGACAGCCGCTACAAGGAAGTGGGCAGCATGGACAGGCAGGGCATGGAACTGCTTGCCAGTGCAGCCGGCCTTCCCTTAAGGGCCCTGATTAATGCCGGCTACACCACCAGGGAAGGACTGCGTGCCGCATCTGACGACACCCTGAAGGAAAGCCTGGCCCTGGACGATGCCAGGCTGGCAGAACTGCGCAGGGCCATAGACGCACCTTTTGAGGCACCTTTGGACGCGCCCCTTACTGATGCCACTCTGGATGCGCCTCAGGACACCCCTCTGGATGCTGATGCGGCCCAGGCTTACGCCACACCGGACGCATCTTCGGACGCTCCTCTTGAGGCCTCTCAGGCCCAGGCCGGGGAGACTGCAGGGGCCGCAGGGGAAAGCACTGAAAATTCAGGAACAGAGAATGCCGGATAGCACGCAGGAAGGGCAGGGGCCTGTCCGCATGTGCGTCATTTGCAGGCAGCGTTTTCCCAAGTCAGCTCTTCGTCGCTTTACCCTGACCAGTACAGGGACACTTGCTTATGATGCCGGCCATGCCATGCCGGGAAGGGGCTGGTATGTCTGCGGGCAGGAAACGTGCCTCAGGAAGTTTGAGCGGTACAGACCCGCAGTGCGGCACATGGGGAGGAACAAAAACAGATGAGCGAGAAAAAAATCAAGATAAAGGACCTGGCCGTAGAGCTTAAGGTAGATCCTTCGGACCTGCTGAACACTGCCAAAAAGGCAGGCATCAGCGCCAGCGGTCCCAATGCCATGGTATCGCAGGAAGAAGCAGCAAAAATACGTTCCCAGCAGGCAGGCCAGCAGGAAAGCGGCAGCAGGGTCATTGTGCGCCGCCGCAAGGCAGCCCAGGACAAGCAGGAAGCCCAGGCTGCTGCCCCGGCCACTGCCCCGGATTCTGCATCTGACGGCAGTGCCGCAGAAGCAGCCGGCAATGCAGCCGCAGCCGAGAGCTCTGCCGAGAAGCCTGCTGCCGAAAAAACTGCTGCAAAAGAGCCACATGCAAAGATTGTCAGAAAGGCCTCTGGTCCACGCAAGGATGATTCCGGCAAGGACGAGGCAGGCAAGGATGCTCTCCGCAAGGACGGGCAGGACGCAGGGGCTGGCGATAATGCCGCAGACAAGGCTGGAGACAAGCCGGCTGAAAATGCTGCTGACAAGGCTGCTGCCTCTGCTGCCGGCAAGGCCGAGCAGCCCGCAAAGGTCAAGATAATCAGCCGTCCCGGAGCTGCAAAGGCGGAAAAAAAGCCCGGATCTGCCTCAAAGGCTGCCTCAGAGGCATCTGCTGACTCCGGAACCCCTGCAGCATCTGACTCTGCAGCCCAGGGCGCATCTAAAGCCACAGCAGCTGCTGACAAGGCCGCTACTCCTGCTGAGCATGTAGCCCAGGATGCCGCTTCCTCTGCAGCAAAGCCCGCCAGCCAGGCTGCTGACAAGGCTGCCCAGGCGGCTCAGGGCGATGCAGCAGGCAAGGATGCAGCCGGCAGGGAAGCCGGTGCAGAGGCCCAGAAGCAGGAAGTGCGCCGTCCCAAGGTCAGCGTCACTCCTGAGATTCCCAAGGTGCGCATTATTTCAAGGCCCGGTCCCCAGGAAGCAAAGCCCGCCAGGCCGAGCCGCAGCAATGACGGCAGAAGATCCGGCAGCGGACGTGACGGTGGAAGAGACGGCAGCCGTGACGGCAGCCGGGACGGTGGGCGTGACGACCGCAGCCGCACCCAGAGGCCGCAGGACGGCCGCCGCAGTGCCGCAGGCGGTGCACCAAACTTTGCCGACAATGACAGGCAGAAGCGCTCAGGTGATGCCGGCAGGGGCCGCGGCACCAGAAGCGGCTCTGGCGGACGCCAGGACGGCACAGGCTTTAATCCTTCCCAGGACGAGCGCAGTCCCCAGAACAAGAAGAAGCGCGGCAAGGGCAGCAGGCGCACTGTTGACTTCCAGCAGAACGGCTCCTTTGATGCCCAGATGGACGAAAACGAGTCCCCGCGCATCCGCAGCTCCCGCAGCCGCAAGAAGAAGGCTGTACAGGCTGCACCCGTGGTCACCCAGCCCCTGAAGGCTGCCAAGAGAAAGGTGCGCATTGAAGGCACCATCCGTATTTCAGACATGGCCCAGCAGATGAGCCTCAAGGCCAGCGAGCTCATCAAGGTTCTCTTCAACCTAGGCATCATGGCCACCATCAACCAGCCCATTGACTTTGACACTGCCGCCATCCTGGCTGCAGAGTTCAAGTACGAGGTTGAAAAGACAGGCTTTGAGGAAAAGGACTACCTGGAGCCCTCTGCTCCTGACAGGCCTGAGGACTTGAAGCCCCGTCCGCCTGTTGTGACCATCATGGGCCACGTTGACCACGGCAAGACCTCCCTTCTGGATGCCATCCGCAAGACCCACGTCACCTCTGGCGAGGCCGGCGGCATCACCCAGCACATAGGCGCCTACCACGTCAGGACCAAGAACGGCGATGTTGTCTTCCTGGATACGCCCGGCCATGAGGCCTTTACGGCCATGCGCGCCCGCGGCGCCCAGATCACGGACCTTGTCATCCTGGTCGTGGCCGCAGACGACGGCGTCATGGAACAGACGCGCGAGGCCGTAAACCACGCCAGGGCCGCCAACGTGCCCATCATTGTTGCCGTCAACAAAATGGACAAGCCTGGCGCCAACCCTGACCGCGTGCTGCGCGAGCTGGCTGAAATGGGCCTGCAGGCCGAAGAATGGGGCGGCGACACCATAGTCTGCAAGGTGTCTGCCAAGACCCATGAGGGCCTGGACGAGCTGCTTGAGCTGCTTGCCCTGCAGTCCGAGGTCATGGAACTCAAGGCCAATCCCGACAAGCCGGCAAGGGGCCATATCATTGAGGCCAAGCTGGACAAGGGGCGCGGCGCCGTGGCCACAGTCCTTATTCAGGAAGGCACACTGCACCAGGGCGACACCTTTGTCTGCGGCACCTTCTCAGGCCGCGTGCGTGCCCTTCTGAACGATCAGGGCAAGAAGGTGCGCGAGGCCGGTCCCTCCATTCCGGTTGAAGTGCAGGGCTTTACCGGCGTTCCGGTTGCAGGCGAGGAATTTGCAGCCATTGACGATGAGAAGGTGGCCCGCCGCATTGCCGATGCCAGGGCCATAGCCCAGCGCGAGAAGGATCTGGCCAGCGAGTCCAAGGTCACCCTTGAGTCCTTCCTGGCAGGCACAGGCAACGACGAGCAGAAGACACTCAACCTGGTGGTCAAGGCCGACGTGCAGGGCTCCCTTGAAGCCGTGCAGGGATCCTTGCAGAAGGCCAGCACAGACAAGGTCACGGTCAACGTGGTCCATGGCGGCACAGGTGCTATCACCGAATCCGACATCCTGCTGGCTTCTGCCTCCAAGGCCATCATCATCGGCTTCAACATCCGTCCCACAGCCAAGATCAAGGAAGTGGCAGCCCATGAGAACGTGGACATCCGCTTCTACGACATCATCTACAAGCTGGTGGACGACGTGAAGAACGCCATGGCAGGCCTCTTGGCACCGGTGGAAAAGGAAGTCTACTTAGGCCAGGCCGAGGTCCGCAAGACCTACTCCCTGCCCAAGGTCGGCACCATTGCCGGCTCCTATGTGGCTGACGGCAAGATCGTCCGCAATGCAGGCGCACGCCTCCTTCGCGACGGCGTGGTTGTCTGGACTGGCAGCATAAGCTCCCTGAAGCGCTTCAAGGATGACGCCAAGGAAGTGGCCCGCGGCCAGGAATGCGGCATAGGCCTTGAGAACTTCAACGACATCAAGGACGGCGACATCATCGAAGCCTTTGATACCGTGCAGGAAGCTGCCACACTGTAAAGCAGAGCAATAAGAGGGGGCTGCCCTTTTGGCAGTCCCCTCTTTGAAGCATATCCTGCTTTTGCTTTTCCCGGTTTTTCCTCTTTTTTGTATCTTCAGGGGCACTGCCCCGTTCACACGTTTTTTTGCCACGTATTTTGTACAGCCTTAAGCTGTACCTGCTGGAGACACATGCTGCTGACCGATCTTGCCTTTCCTGCTGCCTGGCACGAGCAGGCTTCCCACATGGCTGATGCCCTGCTTGCCAATGACAGCTACCTCATCTGCGCCCATGCGCGCCTTGACGGGGATGCCTTAAGCTCCATGGCAGCCATGGGCCTTTTTCTGCAGCAGCATGGCAGGCGCTTTCTGTACTTTGCGCCCCACGGCATTCCGGATACCTTTGCCTTTGTGAAGATGCCGGCACCGGTCTACGACACCCTTGACGCCATGCCTTTCAGGCCCAAGACTGTCCTTGCCCTTGACTGCGGCAAGCCGGAGAGGCTTGGCGAGGAACTGGCAGAGGATCTTGCCGAATTCTCCTGCATCAATATCGATCACCATGTGGGAGAAGGCATGGGCACCATAGCCAGCATGGTTGTGCCCGAGGCCTCCTCCACCACCCAGATTCTGGCCAGCATCTTCCATGCTGCAGGCGTGAAGCTTGAAGGCCCTCTTGGCGAGGCACTGGCCATAGGGCTTATCACGGACACTGGCGGCTTCAGGCATGGCAACAGCACGCCTGAAGTCTTTGCACTGGCAGCCTACTTAGAAAAAAATGGTGTCTCCGTGCACAAATTGCGCGAACAGCTGGAAAGCAACTGGACACTGACACGCATGCAGCTCTGGGGGCGCCTTGCCACCCAGATTCAGCTGCTTGAAAAAAACCGCCTTGCCTTATGCCCCATGACGCTTGAAGACCTTGAGGAAACTGGTGCTTCTGCCGTCGATACAGAAGGCTATGTGGAGCATCTGCGCGAGCTTCGCGGCGTACAGGTGGCCTGCTTTGTGCGCGAGCAAAGCTATGGCGTCTGCAAATTCAGCCTGCGCTCAGTCCAGGGCATAAACGTGCAGGCTGTTGCCGAAAGCCTTGGCGGCGGAGGCCATATCAATGCCGCAGGCGGCACCATGCGCAAGCCGCTTGAAGTGTGCTGCCATGAACTGCAAAAGGCCGTGGCCAAAGCCCTTGACGGCTCAAAGTGATGCAGGCCATGGGCTTGCCTTATGGCAGCAACAGTTAAGGCTGCATTAAAACCAGATCGTATTTTGACAGAGTTCAGAAAAAAAAGTAGTATTACAAATCTATGATCCTTTCCGAGAAGAAACAGACTATTGCCCAGCAGAACGGTGTTCTTGTACTGGACAAGCCTTCCGGCCCCACTTCCAACCACTGCCTTATGGCCATCAAGCGCCTGGGGCAGAAGAAGATTGGGCATGCCGGCACTCTGGATCCCATGGCATCCGGAGTACTGCTGGTTCTTCTCGGGCAGGCTACCAAGCTCTCGGGCTTTCTGCTGCAAGGCGGAATGAAGGTCTATGAGGCCACGGTTATGCTTGGACAGGAAAGCGCCACCTGGGATACGGAAGGCGAGATACTGGCCAGCCATGAGTGGAGTCATGTGACACCGGAGATGGCAGCAGACATCATCAGCTCCTGGCAGGGAGAGCTGGAACAGATTGTTCCTCCCTATTCTGCCGCCAAGAGCCAGGGGGTACCCCTCTACCGTCTCGCCAGAGAGGGAAAGGACGTCCCTGTCAAGACTAAAACAGTCCATATTTATCATACGGAGATTCTTTCAACAGAACTCCCCGTGATTCGCTTCCGGGTCAAATGTAGTTCCGGCACGTATATACGATCCCTGGCCCACAGCTTGGGGATGCGCTTAGGTTGCGGCGCCGTGCTCACAGCCCTGACCCGTGAATACAGCCACCCATTTTCACTGTCCAAGTCCGTATCGCTTGATACGCTGACAAGTGCTCCCCTGGACCTGCCATCCTATGTGCGGTCCATTGAGGAGGCACTGCCATCCTGGCCGGTGATTCACCTTGAAAAGATGCCTGCGCAGCATGTGCGCAACGGCAGGCCTGTGGCCTGCCCGCCCGCAAGTCTCGACGCTGTCGAGAAAAACAACGGGCAGGTGCTGCTCAAGGATGACACCGGGCTGCTTGCCCTGGCAAAGCTTGCCTGGGACAAGGAAAAGCCCGTGCTGACAGTAAGCCGGGGGCTGTGGTCGTAATTGTATCACCATTATTCTCACTAAGGAGAACTGCTGTGGTTATGGATCCAAACCAGAAAAAAGCTGTTATTGACGCCCATGCCCGCCATGAAGGCGACACGGGCTCCCCGGAAGTGCAGGTTGCCCTGCTGACCGCCCGCATCGAAGGCCTCACCGAGCACTTCAAGGTGCACAAGAAGGACTTCCACTCCCGCACCGGCCTGCTGAAGATGGTCGGCCAGCGCCGCAACATCCTGAACTACCTCAAGAGCAAAGACATACAGCGTTACCGCGCTCTTATTGAAAAGCTCGGGCTGCGCAAGTAATACAGAATGCAAACAAAAAAGGGGGCCTTTCGGGGTCCCTTTTTTCGCTTTTAACAGACGTTTTGAAGGGGTATCCGTGAAAACCGGAAAGCCATACGTTTTTCGCTGTGAGTTTTTTGCTTTTCACGGAGTCCCCTTCTCAAGGAGATTTTCTTGAATAACGATATTTTTTCCCCGGTCAGGGTGACCTGCAATATTCTGGGCAAAGAGTACATCTTTGAGACAGGCCGTATTGCCAACCAGGCTGACGGAGCTGTCTGGGCCCAGTGCGGCGGCACTGTCGTGCTGGTAACCGTCTGCTCTACCGCCCTGGAGCAGAGCAAGGGCTTCTTCCCGCTCACTGTGGAGTATTCAGAGCGCATGTATGCCTCAGGCCGTATTCCCGGCAGCTACTTCCGCCGTGAAATTGGCCGTCCCTCCGAGCATGAGACCCTGGTCTCCCGCCTCATAGACCGTCCCATCCGTCCCCTGTTCCCCAAGGGCCTTTTGCAGGACGTGCAGGTTCTGGCCACAGTGCTTTCTGCCGATCAGGAAAACGATCCCGATGTGCTGGCCATGACAGCAGCCTCTGCTGCCGTGCACATGTCCTCCCTGCCCTTTGAATGCCCGGTGGTAGGTGCCCGCGTGGGCCGCATCAACGGCCAGTTCGTGCTCAACCCCACCTTTGCGCAGAGAAAGGAAAGCGACCTTGAGCTCGTGTTTGCAGCCTCTGCCGATGCCCTGACCATGGTAGAGGGCGAGGCGCACTTTGTGCCTGAGGACGTGCTCATCGACGCCCTGGAATGGGCCCGCGTGCAGGTACTGCCTATGGTGAAGGCCCAGGAAGAGCTGCGTGAAAAGGCCGGAAAGCCCAAGATGGCCTTTACACCCCATGAGGACGATCCTGCCCTGGTCGCAAAAGTGGAAGAACTGGCGGCTGCTGCCGGCATAGAGGATGCCCTGCGCATTCCTGAGAAGATGGCCCGCAAGGATGCCCGTGCCAACGTCAAGAAGGCAGTCATGGACGGCCTGCTGGCTGACGAGGCCTTTGCCAGCAATGCCGAGGCTCTGGCCGAGGCAGGCGATCTCATTGCAGCCCTGGAAAAGAAGCTGGTGCGCAAACGCATTGTCACCGAAGGCACCCGTATCGACGGGCGTGACACCAAGACTGTGCGTCCCATCCAGATTCAGAGCGCAGTACTGCCCCGCACCCACGGATCTGCCATTTTCCGCCGCGGCGAGACCAAGAGCCTGGCTGTGACCACCCTTGGGTCCTCAACCGACGAGCAGCGCATGGATTCTCTGAACGGCGATGTGGTCAAGCACTTCATGCTGCACTACAACTTCCCGCCCTTCTCTGTGGGCGAAGTAAAGCCTGTGCGCCTCTCCCGCCGCGAGATTGGCCACGGCGCCCTGGCTGAAAAGTCCCTGCGCCCCGTGCTGCCTAATGAGACGGACTTCCCCTTCACCATCCGCGTTGTCTCCGAGACCGTGGAGTCCAACGGATCTTCCTCCATGGCCGCAGTCTGCGGCGGCTGCCTCTCCCTTATGGATGCAGGCGTGCCCATTTCTGCCCCTGTGGCAGGCGTGGCCATGGGCCTTATCAAGGAAGGCGACCAGTTCATCATCCTGACCGACATCCTTGGCGATGAAGACGCCATGGGCGACATGGACTTCAAGGTGGCCGGTACTGCAGAAGGCGTGACCGGCATCCAGATGGACATCAAGGTTGACGGCCTCTCCACCGACATCATGCGCACGGCCATGCGCCAGGCACATGAGGGCCGCATGCACATTTTGGCAGAGATGGCCAAGGTCCTGCCTGAGCCGCGCAAGGAACTGTCTCCCTATGCCCCGCAGTTTAAGGAGATGCATGTCAATCCTGACATCATCCGCCTTATCATCGGCCCTGGCGGCAAGAACATCAAGGCCATCACCACGGCTACCGGTGCCTCCGTTGACATTGAGGACAGCGGCCGCATTTCCATTTTTGCTCCCACAGCCGAGGCGTTGGAGCGCACCTGCGCCATGCTGAGCTACTACGATCAGCGTGCAGAGCTTGGCAAGAACTACACCGGCAAGGTCAAGAAGCTGCTTGAAATCGGCTGCATCGTCGAGATTCTGCCCAACGTAGAGGCCCTGGTGCATATCTCCCAGCTCGATGTGAGCCGTGTGCCGCAGGTAGCCGATGTCGTAAGCCTGGGACAGGAAATGACTGTCAAGGTTATCGAAATCAATGGCGACCGCATCCGCGCCAGCCGCAAGGCTGTCATCCTTGAGGAGCAGGGACACCCCTGGAATCCTGAGGAAACTGCCCGTCCCGCCCGTTCTGAAAGCCGTGGCGGACATGGTGACAGGAGCGGAGACCGCCGTGGCGGACGCGGCCGTGACCGCGGAGACCGCCGCTAGGATCAGCTGAATATAGGAAAGCAGCAGCCAGGACTACGTGCCACTTGTACGGCTGCCGTCCTGGTGCTGCTTTCAGCCTGTCTGCTTTATACAAGGAGACTGCTTCATGGCAAAACTGGACAAATTACTGGATGCACAGGATGCTCCTGAAACGTCGTCAGCAAAAGAAGAGACTGCCTCCCAGCAGGAGGCACGCCAGAAGATAATTGGCGGAGACAGAACGCATTTTGAGGGACTGGGCATGCCTTTTGCCGTCCTGCTCGGCGCCCCGCCCCAGAAGCTCATAAACCAGGTTGTGGCTACATGCCTCAGCGCAGGCGGAAGCCGCCCTGCCTGGAGCTGGAAACGTTCCGGCAGCGAGTACCATGTCATGGCCTGGCCCAAGGAAGAGCCTGTCCGTGCTGCTGTCCTGGTGGGCGGCAAGGAAAAGGAAAAGCTGCGTCCCCTGGACTGCTTCCCGCTCATCGAAGGCCTGCCCAACGATTTGACTGTTGACAGCGTATACGCCTGGCAGCAGGGCATGGGCGCCAACGTGGCTGCCTTTGTAGAGGAAGGCTACAAGCCCATGTGGTTCTATGACCCCATGTACAGCCGTGACAAGGACGACCTTACTCCTGGCGTCAGACAGACCTTTCTGGTAGGCGCCCTGGCCTTTGCCCTTAAAAAGGCTCTTCTGGACAACCTGACCATCACCCAGGGCCCTTACTACGAGGAATACGCAGCCAAGTGGCTTGAGGATCATCCCGGATCCGGCCGCCTGGACGTACCGCCACTGCAGATAAATATGGCAGGACAGCATATCATTATGCCCGGCCAGAATTACTGCGAATACCAGATGCGCACCAGCATAGACCAGATCGAGGACCACAAGCTTGACAAGATGGAAGTCAAGATTCTGTATGTCCGCTTCCCCTTTGAGGGACGCGATCCGGTTCTTTTGCCCATCTATGCATCAAAGGCCGTTCTCAAGGACTATGAGCCCAAGGTCGGCGATGAAATAGATGCCTATGTGTGGCTGCAGGGACGTATTATCGACATTGACGATACAACGCAGCCCGTTCCTGAAGGCTTTGTTGCCGATACAAAGGCAGAGAAGGAAGAACCGGCCAAGGCATAAGGAACAATCTGACTGTCTGGTCTGAAAAATTAGTATCCCCGTACAAGTCATGGACTTGCACGGGGATTTTCAATTTTACAGTTTCTATAACTGACTGAAATAACGTATATTTTCTAAATACAGTACAAGGACATCATCACGTCCACCAGCACGGGATCGGTAAAGAACGCCTACTTGTTGTCCATTTCCTGCAAAAGCTTAATGAGAGCAGCGCGCTCTTCAGCGCTCATGTCCTTGGCAGTAGTCATGACATGCTGCTGTTTCTTGGCAACATCATCGAACGGGTTTCCAGCCTCAGATGCATGGCGGCAGACAGGCTTACCCTGCTTCACAAGGTCTGCAAGGAACTGCTTATCATGCTCATCACAACGATAAAGGACGTTCTGAAGGTCTATCATCTTGGTGCGGGCAGCCCAAAGGAGCATCTGCGTGTCAGAGACGTCTGAAAAATCCAGGCTAATTTGTGAGCTAAGCTGAACTTTATCATACAAATCTAAAACAACGATGTCGATGACAGCTACCTGCCCCTCAATACTGCTGAGACACAAGATGAAATAATCCTCTTTAGTCAATCTCTTCGTGTCCCATTTTCCGTCATTGGGGTCGATGAACAGAGTTTCAGCTGTCGATGCAGGGCAAAAGACAGGCCCCTGCCTAAATAGTTTTTTAAGAAACCGAAAAGAACACTTGCGAATGGCACGATGGATTCCGGTTATCTTGGTGATGGCCGCCCAAAGTAGCATCTGCGTGTCTGATACACCTGAGAAATCCAGGCGAGCCTGGACAGTATCAGGCTCCCTTTTATCTCTAGTCATGACTTCGAGATTGGCAACAGCAACCTGCCCATCAATGCGAAGTGAGCGGCTGAAATTCTCTTCGAGAGTAGCTGTGTTCATATAACCATTGAAAAAGAACATACCCATAAAAAACTCCTGTACCTGCCCAGATCTATTTTTCCCAGTTCAATTCAAGATTGTACTGTAAAACAATCAGACAATGTATTGGGCATAATGCAGTACTACTATTAATTACATATAATATACGAATATATACGTCATTGCATAATATACCTTAGCTAAAATATGGAAATAAAACTCACATTCTGCGTTTAGTATATTATATGCAAAAAAGGCGGCGACAAAGTCTACTTTGCTACCAGTCATGTAGTTTTAAAATAGTGCTGTTTTTTGACGCTTGTTATTGCAGGTGATGCGTGCTAGAAAATTCAAAATTAGAAAAAATCTTGTGGCGACTAAGTAGACTTTGTTGTCAGGGCACGCATACTTTTATTGCAATAATTTCATACGGTAACGAAAGGTGGAGCGGGCCATGTTGGTGCGCCTGGCAGCCTCTGTCATGGTGATTAGCCCCTGTTTCCACAGGGCAAGTATCTCCTCAAAGTTTTCAGGCAGTGGCTTGGGCTTATGCCCAAACCTGATGCCTCTTTTTTTGGCAGCAGCTATTCCCTCGGCCTGACGCTTACGGATATTCTCCCGTTCGCTCTCTGCCACAAAACACAAAACCTGAAGCACAAGGTCAGCAATAAAGGTTCCAAGCAGGTCCTTGCTCCGGCGGGTATCTAGCAGCGGCATATCCAGTACCTGAATGTCTATCTGCTTTTCCCTGGTCAGAATGCGCCACTGATGCTGGATTTCCTTGTAATTGCGTCCCAGGCGGTCAATGCTGGTGATACAGAGCAGGTCTCCTGGCCTGAGGCATTTGAGCATGGCCTGGTATTGCGGCCGCTGAAAATCCTTGCCAGACTGCTTGTCCATATAGAGATGCTTTTCATCTATCCCCAGGTTTGCAAGAGCCAGCTTTTGCCTGCTCTCATTCTGGTCAGTACTGGATACGCGGATATAGCCAAATATTTGTTGCATAGTGTTCTTTCCTTGTCCTCTAAAGCTTGCAGAATTTATTCTGGGTCACATCCTTATAAGGACGCCCCGCTGAACCGATGCTATATGAGCTAATCTGGCACACAAAACAGGCTCACACGGCAGAATGTATAAAGGCACTATGCTAACCATAAAAACCGTTGAAATGTTTCACGTGAAACATTCCTTGGCCTGCATTCTGGTCATTGCGGCATCAAAGCAATATCACAGCATATCGGACCTGACTAAAAACTCTTGTTCGATGCAGCCTGTAAAAAGATGGCATCATCAATGTTCGCCAGGCAGCAACAGCAGGGGTTTCTCTCTGAACAAATCAGGGAGCAACGTTTTGGCAATACAGCGTCAACAAAAGAGAAACGATAATCATAACGATATATTCTGCGCCTGAAGACTAATCCTGGTTTTTGTCTGTATCTTCAGAGCAATGGCTGCAGGCATTTTAGCCATCGCATGTACACGCACGACAATTCATATATCCACAAGCCTTAAGGTGTATGCACCTAAAAAACGTACTTCATGACCTCTGGCGTATTGAGTAGCATATGCCTCATCAGGAGACGAGGATGGCAGGTATTGAGAAAGGAGCAGGCTTCTTTTCTGCAAAGGGCTAACGTATAAAAATATCAAGATATCCTAATATTCAAAGAAAATCTTTAAAAACCAGCTACTTACAAACATCTCACATAATACAAATGGGATACTTTGCCCCTAAGGACAATATCCAGGTCAGGGCCATCTCCCAAAAATGTTTCACGTGAAACACTCTCCAAAAACATTTTGCCCCTTTCTGGACACAAGACATAGCCACAAGCCCCTGGCACGATTCAAATCTCTAAAGGTATTGTGTTCATTTTTCTTGGAGAAGAGCTGCAGGCTATTTCCCCTCATGACTTGCCTGATGCACTGGCTTTAAGGCCACAAGCAAAAGCGTAGTAGCAGGAACAGCAAAAAGCAGTCCTGTCCTGCCAAATGAAGAAGGGGGACAACATTCAGAAAGCAGGCACTGCCTTCTTCACAGCAGAAGACATGAAGGATGAAGACCCTGCCGCACCCTCTTCTGCCAGCCTGTTCATAAACAGAAGAAGATGCTGCCCTGTGCCGTACAGCAGGATAATCTGAGAACTGTTTCAGCCTGATGCCCGGCAGGATCACATTGCTGCAGCTTGCAAGTTCTCCTAAAGTCTGTACGGAAAGCACTATGCATTCCTGCACTGATTCACGCTCCGTTTTTTCCAGTCAGGGGCTGGCAAAGCCATGCACAGTGTAAAAAGATATTTTGCATCAGCAGCAGCCAGTGTCACTGCTTTTAAGATGAAAATCTGCGCTCTGCCCCCCTTGCAAAATTTCTGTTTCCTGAAAGAATTGGGCACAACTCTGGATGACACGATATAGTTGAGCTACGAGGCCAGACCGTCTGTACGGCTGGCAACACTGAGCATATCCAGATATGTGTCCTTATATCAGTGTACTCATCCGGAATCCCCGGCATGTCCATCCAGGCCTTGCCAGAGCCTTTAGCAATGCCTGCTTAAATATGACCGGACAGCATTTCCTGAACGCCCTTTCCTGTTTTTTGAGCATAAACAGATTGTTTCACGTGAAACATTGCTGCCTCCCCTATCCCTTGCAGAAATATCCGCAGCGGCTATTCAGCCATTGCCTGCGGCTTGCCGACTTTATCAACCTTCCTAATTCAGGCCTGTCCTGCACCGTATCTGGAAAAGCCAGGTGCCTTGAGGCTCAGGCTATGTACTTTACAGGATGCAATATGACTGCCAGAACGAAACTGCCCCGCCCTGAAGAAGTGCAGGATTATCCTGACAACAAAAAAGCTGTCATGGTCCGTGCCGGTGGCAAAATCAGGGTTGTTGAAAAAATGATTTCCTGGGACGAGGAAAAGCAATCCCGGGTGGAAAAGCGCACCTATTTAGGCTACGTCGTGGACGGCAGGTATTACTCAAACGCAAGCTACAAAAAGGCTTTCAAGAACAACGTTTCTGCACGCACTAAAGAACCGTCAGCCAGCCGCAGCAAGCCCGCAAAAGATCCCGACGAGCCGCAGGACAACTTTGCAGCGGACTGTTATATTGAGCGCCTGCTGCATGCGGACGCAGTACCTCTTTTGCACGCAGTTGCCAAAGACACAGGACTGGTTGAAGATTTGAAAAACGCCTTTGGAAGAACTCACGCAAATCTTCTTCTGTCCATGGCATTTCAATGGCTCATTACCAAAAACCATTCCGCCCCTCTTTTCAGTTCCTGGCAGACAAACATGCTGCTTCCCTTCTCAAAAGAAATCTCAGACAGGTACATGGCTGACTTTCTGTCTATGTTTGCTGAAATGCCTGCAGCAATGGAATCTTTTTTTCTTGCCCGCCTGCATCGTCTTAAGGAAAAAGAACTGCTGGTCTTTGACGCCACAAAAATTGCCTCTGGTCATGTGTACAGAGGCAATATTTCCTACTGGCCCGAAGAAGATGGACCGGCGAAGAAAAATGTCATTCTTCTGCTGAGCCATGCAACCCACATGCCTGTCCTCTTCAAAATACTGCCTGACTGGATACATAACATCTGTACATACCAGGATCAGATCTTCAGCTTTGACGAACTGAGCAGCGAGGACAAGCAGGATAAGCAGATATCGTATGCCATTATAGACATTGCCAGTTTCAGCCTGGATAATATTGCCTCCTTCATAGACCAGAAGAGGCGTATCGTCATGCCGGCCAGGTATACGGCCGGAAGCTGGATTGAAGAGATAATAGACAATGCAAGGCTGACGCCTGCGGGCGGGGCCGGCTGGGAAAAGGCAAAGGATTGCTGGTGCAAGACAGTCCCGGTACAAAAGACGTTTGCTGACGGGAAAAAGCGCAAGCTGTGGGTACATGTGTACTACTCGGAAAAGCAGAAAGAGCTTATGGTCTCACAGCTGCTTTTGCAGCTCAGGCTGTTTGAAGATATGTGGCCCTATGCATCTCCTGACGAAGATGAAATCATGGATGACAACAATCTCCGCAATAACTCCTTAATGGCGTATTTCGTCAGAGACAGCGGCATCCCGGGCAAGGAGGCTCCGGTGCGCGATGAGGAGGCTATTACCCGTGAAACATCCGACTATGGCTTTTTTGCCATTGTGAGTACCATGGAATGCAGCGCTGCGGATGCGCTAGAAAGCGTCGATGCACGCGGACCCATTGCACAAGCCTTTGAGTCGGATATTGAACATGTTCCTGAAATAACTGCGATGTTATTCGATCCTGACACAGACTATGGGCACATGCTCATTGCCTTTGTTGCCCTCACAATGCTCACCCATATAAAGAACAAAATGCAGCTGGAGACTGTAGTCAGAAAGGACGGCAAAACAGAGACACTGCCGCCCTTGTCAGATGAATACAGTGCCAGTGACGTTATCAGCCTCTTCTCCTGTCTTTCCGTTCTCGTCTGCCAAAATGGCACACGCCTGTGGCAACATGCTGACCAGAAAATTCATGAAATCGCACTGAGGCTGGGCTATCCTGATCTCTTTAAGAAAATTCCTACCTGGGCATAACTGCATTTTGAGGGCATACCCACCCTTCCCTGCAAGCAGAAAAGCCATTGTTTCACGTGAAACAATGGCTTTTCTGCTTTAAATTCGTCTTTATCCCCGGGCATTCAGACAAAGTGGAGGAATCTGGCCATCCGCCTCATAAGCAAAATTCCACTTCCCGGCCTCTAGGGCCTGTTTCTGGCTTATAATACACTGTTCTCTTATATTCAGGGCCTGCATCCCACAAAAAACGCACGCCACACAAAAAAGGCTCCTTTTCCGTCTTGGAAAGGAGCCTTACTTACTGTTTTTGAGGAATACCTTACTTTATGTCAGCCTCTGCCTTCAGGGCCTCTGCCTGGGCAGCCTGTGACAAGGCATCAAGCAGCGGGTCCAGCTCGCCTTCCATAATCTTGTCCAGGGAATACAACGTCAGGTTGATGCGGTGGTCAGTACAGCGTCCCTGCGGGAAGTTGTAGGTGCGGATGCGCTCGGACCTGTCGCCAGAGCCCACCAGTGCCTTTCTGTCAGCGGCAAGCTCGCTGTTGCGGCGCTCCTCTTCTGCTGCCAGCAGGCGGGAGGCAAGAACCTTCATGGCCCTGGCCTTGTTCTTGTGCTGGCTGCGCTCGTCCTGGCAGGTCACGACCACGCCGGTGGGGATATGCGTAATACGCACGGCAGACTCTGTCTTGTTGACGTGCTGCCCGCCGGCACCTGAGGCGCGGTAGACGTCTATTTTCAAATCCTCGGGGCGGATGTCCAGATCCACTTCATCTGCTTCCGGCATGACGGCAACAGTGGCAGCAGATGTATGGATGCGGCCCTGGGTTTCAGTAACGGGCACGCGCTGCACGCGGTGCGCACCGGACTCAAACTTGAGGTGGCTGTACACCTTCTCGCCGGAGATAAGGACGATTACTTCCTTGTAGCCGCCGGCTTCTGTGGGCGATTCGCTGAGTATTTCCGTCTTCCAGCCCTTAAGCTCTGCATAACGCGTATACATGCGGAACAGATCCGCACCAAAAAGCGCAGCTTCCTCGCCGCCTGTCCCTGCCCTGATTTCCAGGATGGTGTTCTTTTCATCCAGGGGATCCTTGGGGATGAGATGCACCTTCAGGCCGTGCTCTATCTCAGGCAGGGCTGTCTCAAGCGTGTCCAGCTCCTCCTGGGCCATGGCCTTGATGTCAGGGTCAGGATCATGGAGCAGCTGCTTGTTTTCCTCTATCTGCTGCAATGTGCTGCGGTATTGCCTAAACAGTTCGACCACATCACGGAGATCGGCATGAGCCTTGCTGACCTTGCGGTACTGTTCCTGATCGGAATAGACCGCCGGATCGGCAAGAGATTCCTCAAGCTCCATGTACTTTCTTTCCAGGCCTTCCAGTTTAGCAAACATGAACACTCTCCACAGCCCTGCCTGCCCTGCCCAAAAAGCAGGGAGCAGACAGTCAAAAAAAGCCCGCGAACAATTCGTGGGCTGATCCAATCCGGACTGAATCAGTCCATGGCAGGATTATATCCGTTCATAGGGAACGGTCACAACCTTATAGCGGCTGTCATCGCCAAGAGATTCCTTCAGGGCAACTATGGCCACTTCCAGATGCTCTTTTTCCGGTTCCACAGTTGTCAGCCTCTGCAGAAAGAGGCCGGGCGCGCGCAGGATGCGTATCCAGAAACAGTCCTTCACCCTGGCTGTCCCGCGAATAAGCTCATAGGACAGGCTGGCTACAGGGGCTATGAGGAGCAGCTTGAAAAAAACTGTCCCCGCATGCTTCAGGAAAACGCTTTCCGGCTGCCACACAAGCAGGAACAGCGGTACCAGAACGGCATGGCAGAGCACTGAAAAAAAGACCACAAAGAGCAGGAAGGTTGTGCCGCAGCGCGGATGCAGGCGGCTTTGCGCCTGGGCCAGCTCCGTGTCAACGGGAAGCCCCGTCTCAAAGGCATGTATGGTCTTGTGCTCTGCTCCGTGGAACTGAAAGACCCGGCGTATCTCCGGGACCCTGCCAATTGCAAGTATATAGGCAACCAGGATGACGAGCTTCAGCAGTCCGTCCCAGATCTGGAAGGACAGCCCGCTCACATCGCCGGCTATGCCTGCAAGGCTCAGTATCCACGTCAGTGCGTGCGGTATGACTACAGACAGACAGATGGCAAATAACGCAGCAACAACAAGGGTGCACACCAGATGCCAGCCCTCCATGGGAGTGCCGTCATCCTCGCCCTGCAGCTCGGCAGAGCGGTTCAGTGTCTTAATCCCGTTGACAAGGGTTTCCACCAGAATGGGGAAGCCGCGCAAAAACGGGGTCTTCCGTATTTTATCAGATAAAAAAGAAGACCAGGCCCGCCTCTCACCAACAATTTTGTCTTTGAGGCGAGCCCCTAGTCCGTATACTGCGTCATTGCGCATCATAACCCCTTCCAGAACAGCCTGGCCACCCACAAGGGGCTGGTCATCGGCCGTCAGAAGGGATGACAGGCAGAGAAGACTAATCCTTTTTTTCAAATTTGGCGTACTTCTTGCGGAAACGATCAATACGGCCGGCGGTATCGAGGAAGCGCTGCTTGCCGGTAAAGAAGGGATGGCAGGCAGAGCAAACTTCGACGTGCACCTGCTCACCCTTGGTGGAGTAGACCTGCTCGGAGTTGCCGCAGGCGCAGGTAATTGTGGCCTTGTACAGTTTAGGCTGAATATCCTGTTTCATCTGTTAATCCTCGTAATATATGAACGTCCCGCTGTTGAAGCATGCGGAATTCCTGCCTGCCGGACTTCAGTTTCCTGCACCCCGCAGGAGGCATAGATTCGGACTGTTCCTGCCCTATACATATATATCGCAAAGTGCCAGCTTTAAGCACTAAGGCATCCCCGCTAAAACGGGGCAGCCATGGTGCCTCTCCTTCAAAAGACGGCCGGCTTCCTGGACTCTGATCCACTATGGGATCATAAAGAAAGAAACCTATAGCCCAAATAAAAGCATCTGGCAAGCACCGGATCGCAGGCGATTTTGCTCCCCGTCTTTGCTTGCACACATAGGCCTGCTTGGCTAAAAGAGTGGCCATGAACACCAAAATTTCAAAAAAAAGGGCAGACCAGCTGCTCTGCGACCAGGGGCTGGCCTCAAGCAGGGAGCAGGCAAAGCGCCTTATCATGGCCGGTGAAGTGCAGATCCTGCCAGAGGAAGGAAGCCATGCGCTCCCTGTCCGTGCCGAAAAGCCGGGCCAGCTGCTGCGCGCAACAGTAAGGCTTGGCCTTTTCGGCAGGGAGCAGTATGTGAGCCGCGGCGCCTACAAGCTGCTCACCATCCTTGAAAGTGCCTCCCTGGATGTCACAGGCTTTGTCTGCCTTGATGCAGGCGCATCCACCGGCGGCTTTACCGATCTATTGCTGCAGCGAGGCGCAAGCAGGGTCTATGCCGTTGACGTGGGCCACAACCAGCTGCATGAAAAGCTGCGTAATGATACCCGCGTAGTCAGCATGGAAGGCGTCAACCTGCGCACCGCAGAAGCAGATCTTATACCGGAAGAAGTCGATATCGTCGTGGCAGACGTCTCCTTTATATCACTAACCCTTGTGCTTGAGCCCTGCATGCAGTGGCTTAAAAAAGGCGGCTGGGTGGCAGCACTGGTGAAGCCGCAGTTTGAGCTGGGCCCGGGCCAGACAGACAGGGGAGTCGTCAGGAGCGAGGAATTGCGCAGGCAGGCTGTTGACAAGGTCGTCACCTTTGCCAGGGATGTCCTAGGGCTCAGCCTGCTGCAAATCGTCCCTGCAGCCATCAAGGGACCCAAGTGCAACCAGGAATACCTGGCCCTCTTCCGCAGGGAAGCCTGAAAAGGCCCTTATCTTTCCTGCCTATTCTGCCCTGATAAAGGAAAAGTACAGGGTGCGGGTGCGAGGCCCGTCAAACTCGCAGAGAAACACTCTCTGCCACTGTCCCAGCGCAGTCCTGCCGCCAATAACAGGCACAAGGCAGCTTGCGCCTATGAGGGATACCTTGACGTGGGCGTCGGAATTGCCCTCGCTGTGCCTGAAGCCGCTGTTCTCCGGGACCAGCTTTGAAAGGAAGGTGCTGATATCGCGCTGCACGTCGGGATCAAAGCCTTCGTTGATGGTGACGGCACAGGTGGTATGCGGGCTGTAGATGCACACAAAGCCGTCCTGTATGCCGTCAGCCGCACGGGCATGCAGGTACTGCTCAACATCGCCTGTGATGTCGGTCATGCCGCAGCGGGCAGCTGTTCCAAACCTGCGCTGTTCCATAGGTCTTTCTCCTCCGGACTTTTTTCTCACAAGGTATACGATCAAAAAAGCCGCATGTTCCTGCGGCTTTTTTTTGTACGTTTTAGAGGCTACTGCAGGATGCGGTAGTACACGGGCTCTGCCTGCAAAAGCCCCTTTTCTGCCACCCGGTGCAGGGCATTGCTCATGCTTTCTGCCGAGGCCTCATGCGTCATGAAGACCAGCTGCACCACGTTGCCTTCCTTTTCCTTCTGTATGACCTGGGCCAGGCTTATGCCCTCGTCTGCCATGCAGCCTGCCATGTCGCGCAAAACGCCGGGCTCGTCGTGGACCATAAGGCGCACGTAGAATTCAGAGCGCCAGTCCTCTGGCGGCACAATGGCAGTGGGCAGGATCTCGTCTCCGGCAAAGCCGGTATTGTTCGGCCTGTCCTCGCGGGCTATGGAGAGAAGGTCGCTTAATACCACGCTGGCTGTCGGCAGGGCGCCGGCACCGCGGCCATGCAGAAAGAGCGGGCCTGAGGCCTCGCCTTCAAGGCGCACGGCGTTGTAGACGCCGCCCACCCTGGCCAGCAGCAGGGAATGGTGCACCAGCATGGGGAAGACTCCTGCTTCCATCCTGGCATCCTTGCTGTCGCCATCGTGCAGCTTGGCTATGGCCACAAGCTTGATGCGGTAGCCAAACTCACGGGCCATGGCTATGTCGCGGCTGTCCATGCCGCGTATACCCTTCACCGGCATGCTGGCAAAGGGATAGTCCAGGCCGAAGGCCAGGCGGATAAGCAGGATAAGCTTGTGGGCAGTATCAAAGCCGTCTATGTCCAGGGTGGGATCTGCCTCGGCATAGCCAAGCTCCTGGGCCTGGGAGAGTGCTGTGGCAAAGTCCATATTTCTGGTTGTCATTTCTGACAAGATATAGTTGCTGGTCCCGTTCAGGATGCCGTGCAGGGAGAGGATGCGGTTGCCGGCCAAAGGCCCGCCCAGGGTTTCCACAATGGGTATGGCGCCGGCCACGGATCCCTCATAGCGCATAAGGCATTTTTTGCTGCGGGCCAGGTCAAAGAGCTCCTTGCTGTCTTCTGCCAGCAGGGCCTTGTTGGCAGTGACCACATGCTTGCCGTTTGCAAGGGCCTTCAAGATCAGCTCCTTGGCAAGGCCGGTGCCGCCTATGAGCTCCACCACCACATCTATGTCAGGATCGTCGGTCAGATCGGCAGGATTGCCTGTCAGCACGCATCCCTCCGGCAGCAGGGCTGCCCTGTCAGCAGAAAGGTTGCGCACCAATACCTTGCGCAGCACGATTTCCCTGCCGCTGCGGCGGCGGATCATTTCTGCATCCTTTTTCAGAAGCTGCACCAGGCCGCCGCCTACCGTTCCCATGCCGGCAAGTCCCACATAGAGCGGCCGTTTTGTCGTATCTTGCGTCATAAAAAGTCTTCCTCCGGCAGCAGGCCCTGGCCTTGCCAGGCCGCTGCCAATCACAGGCTGTCCTGCTGATTTTGATAAAAAAGCACTCTGTCAGTTACTTACCGTAATACCGTTTCTTTTTTTTGCCTGCAAGAAACTTGTGTGACCTGCTTAAATCTCCGGCGCTTGTGGCAGTATTTGCCATTGTCTGCCGTACAGTCTACCATGCCGCCGACCTGTTCTGCTTATCCCCTTGCGGGCAGATGAACGCAGCCTATTTTGCAGGCAGGCAGAAGAACTCAACCTCAGCCTGCCCTGTGCAGCCACTTAAAGGATCTTCAGCATGGAAGACCATATCCGATTTAATGCTTCAGAACGCGTGCTTGACCTTCTGGACCAGCGCCTGCTTCCCACCAGGGAAGAGCGTTTTCTCTGCCATACGGTTAGTGATGCCATATATGCCATCCAGACCATGGTTGTCCGCGGCGCTCCTGCCATAGGCGTCACTGCGGCCTATGCCTGCGCCCTGGCAGCCAGCGAGTGCAGAAAGGAGGCAGGCTTTGCAGAAAGCTTCACACAAAAGCTTGATCTGCTTGTCCAAAGCAGGCCTACTGCCGTCAACCTGGCCTGGGCCGTAGAGCGCCAGCGTGCCCTCTGGCACGCACATCCCGAGGCTACGCCTGACAGCCTTTTTGCAATGCTTGCAGACAATGCCAGAATCATACAGCAGGCAGACATTGCCTCCTGCAAAGCCATAGGCCAGGCAAGCCTTGAGCTGGTACATGAGGGAGACTGCATCCTCACCCACTGCAATGCAGGGGCCCTGGCCACGGCCGGATACGGAACTGCCTTAGGCGTTGTCAGGGCAGCCCATGAAGCCGGCCGCAACATCACGGTCATTGCCGATGAGACCCGCCCCCTTTTGCAGGGAGCGCGCCTCACCTGCTGGGAGCTTCATAAGGACGGCATCCCGGTCACCCTAGCCTGCGACAACAGCTGCGCCTGCCTCATGAGCAAGGGCAAGGTTCAGCTGGTGGTTGTCGGCGCCGACCGCATTGCAGCCAATGGCGACACCGCCAACAAAATCGGCACCTTTGGCGTTGCCATCATGGCAAGGCACTTTAATATCCCCTTCTACGTGGCAGCCCCTGTCTCAACTATAGACAGGACCATAGCAGACGGCTCCCTGATACCCATAGAGGAACGCAGCCCGGAAGAAGTCACAAGGCCTCTGGGGCAGCAGGCAGCACCGGACGGTGTCGGCGCCTTTAATTTTGCCTTTGACGTTACCCCTGCCGATCTGATTGCCGGCATCATCACCGATCAGGGGCTTTTGAGGCCGCCCTACACCAAAGCCATAGCTGCCCTGGATTTCAGCCGCTAGCCCGGAGAAAATTCCCCCATGCACTTTCTCATAGTCTCCCAGAACAACAGTATTCAGAACAATACCACTCCGGCACCGGACGGCGCCATACGCATCCTTTATGACAGCTGGAATACGCAGCAGGAAGGAGACATCTCCCTGCCGGAATATCTGGCGGCATCCATACAGGAACTGAGGGCCGAGCATGCAGCCTGGGCCTATAAAACAGCCTTCCACCGTGTACCTGGCGGCACCACCCTGGCCCAAAGCCTCAGTGCCGGATCGGATCTGTCCATGTGGTGGATATCCACCCTCTATGAACGCCATCCCAAGGTCACGCCTGCCCTCTACAAGGTCTACTGCCTGCGCTGCCTGGAAAAGCTGCTTGTGACGCACGGGGCCACCTTGGTTGAAGTATCCGGGCTTGATGCTGACATTGCAAAAGCCGTAGGAAAGCTCTGCAAGGCCCATGGCTGGCAGTTCAAAAAGAGCCACTGCAGCATGAGGCCCCAAAATACAAAGCCCCTTCTGCGCACTGTGTATGACCTGATGCCGGCACCATTGCAGGCAGCAGCCCGCCTGGCACACTGGCTTTTCAAAATAAGGCCAGTTTTAAGGCAGCAGGACTGCCTGGCACCTTCTGCAGAAGAGACAGGAACCATTGTCACCTACTTCCCCAACATCAGCACTGACGATGCAGCCAGAGGGATATTGCATTCCAGGTACTGGGAAAGCCTCCATACGGCCCTAGAAGCCGATGCAAAGCCAGGATTTCCGCCTGCAGTGCGCTGGCTCTTCATCCGCTTTCCCTCGCCGCAGGGCTCGCTTGAGCAGTGCAAGGCCTGGGCAGAAGGCTTTGAAAAAAGCCGCATCTCCGGCGTTACCTTCAGCTATCTTGAGGAATTTCTTACCTCAGGGGACATCGTCAGATCCGTCGGCCGCTGGTTCAGCCTTGCCATTGCAAGCCTGCGGGTGCAGGCCTCTGCTCGCAGGGCCTTTCACTTTTCTGGCTCAAAGCTTGATCTCTGGCCTTTGCTTAAAGATGAGTATGCCGCTTCCTTCCGCGGCTGGCGCTGCCTTGAGCGCTGTCTGCAGCAAAAGGGTCTTGAAAACTACGTGCATCTGGCAGGCCATCAGCGCTGGTACACCTTTCCCATGGAAAACTGCCCCTGGGAGCGCATGCTGACCGCTGCCGTGCACAGGGAGCAGGCAGGTCCCGTCTATGGGGCCCAGCACTCAACCATCAGGCCCACGGACTTCCGCTATTTTGACGATCCCAGGACCTGGACCGACTCTGCCACCAGCAATTTCCAGCCCGATGCCATTGCCGGCAACGGGGAAAGCGCCATCAGGCAGTGGCGTGCAGCCGGCGTTCCTGAAGACCGCCTTTGCAAAATTGAGGCCCTGCGCTACCTCTATCTGGCAAAGACGCAGAAAAAGACGGCCTTTACAGACAATGTCCTTGTGGTCACCAGCTTCTTTGCAGACGAGACCAATGCCCATCTTGAGCTTCTGGCCAGCTGCATCAGGAAGGGCATCATTGACACCGAGCGCCTTACGGTCAAGCCGCACCCCTATCTGCCGGTCACAGAGAAGCTGGAACAGCTTTTAGGGCATGAGACAGCTGCAAAAATACGCATCTCCACCGCCACCATGGCCGAGGAGCTGGAAAAAGCGCCCCTTGTCTGGGCCTCCAATTCCACCACGGCAGTGCTTGAGGCAGCCATCATGGGACTGCCGGTCATGGTCATGCAGCCATACGGGGACTTTGACCTCTGCCCCATACAGGATGTCCCGGGCCTTGTGCGCACCTGCGACTGCGACAGCGTGGCCAGGGGCCTGAAATCTCCCTCTCCCCTGCCCATTGATCCTGACTACCTCTGCCTTGATCCTGAGCTTACGCGCTGGCGCAGCATGCTGGACTTAAAGGCCCAGTAACAGGCAGGGACTGAAAAATACAGAAACAATAAAGCCGGAACAGCATTGTTCCGGCTTTATGTTTTCATTGCGGTACTTTGCGGCTGCTTTTCAGGCAGCTATTTTCGGCGGGCTACTTTTCAGCCAGATTCAGGCGCTCGGCCACGGCCCTGGCACCCTCCTTGGCAAACTCAGCCACGCTCTTGCCGGCGCGCTCGCTTTCAGGAAGGACAAGCTCAGGCATGTTGGAGAGGCTGGCATCGGGTGCGACTTCGTATTCCTGCGGGAAGCTGTTGCTGAAATACATGTTCTGGAAGCCGCTGAACTTAATCTGGTGCGCAGTGGAGTCTAAGACAGCCCTTTCATTGCTGCCCACAAGGCCAAGATGCCTTGCGTTGAGAAGGCCTGCAAGAGACTCGCCGCCCTGGGTGCAGACAATATGGCCGTGCCTGTTGGCCTGGATCATGGCATCCATGATCTGCTGCTCTGTCACCTGCACTACCTGGAAGGCCGCATCTCCGCCAATCTCCATGAAGCGTTCGGCAAGCTCGCGCACCCTGGGGAAGGAGACGGGATTGCCTATCATGGCAGCCTGGGCAACGCTGGGGCGCACAGTCACAGGCTCCCAGACCCTGGTGGCTGCAGGCGCATGGTAGTAGCGGTACACAGGATCCGCATGCTCGCTCTGCACGCCAAAGACACGCGGCAAAGAGGTGATAATGCCCAGTTCGTGCATCTTCAAAAAGCCGTTCATGACGGCAGTGATGTTGCCGGCATTGCCTACGGGCACAAAGATGCAGGTATCAGCCATATCCCAGCCGTACCATTGTGCAGTCTCATAGGCAAAGGACTCCTGGCCCAGGATGCGCCAGGCATTCTTGGAGTTGAGCAGGGCCACGCGGTACTTTTCAGCGAGGATTTCCACGACCTTCATGCAGTCGTCAAATACGCCGGGCAGCTCAAGCACAGTGGCGCCGCTGCCAAGGGGCTGGGCCAGCTGCTGCGGCGTCACCTTGCCGTGGGGCAGGAGGACGACGCTCTTGAGCGGCTTGCCAATATAGGCTGCATACAGGGCAGCTGCAGCAGAGGTGTCGCCGGTGGAGGCACAGACAGTGAGCACCTCGTCCCACTGTTTTTTGCGGCAGAGCCACTTGAGGCAGCTGAAGGCACAGGCCATGCCGCGGTCCTTGAAGGAGGCGCTGGGGTTCTGGCCGTCGTTTTTGATGGCAAAGGGAACGCCTGCTATGTCCTGCAGGGCAGGAGAGGCATCCACCACAGGCGTATGGGCCTCGCCAAGGTAGACGATGTCCTCCTCGTCAAAGACAGGGGCAAGGAGCTCGTAATAGGCAAATACGCCTTTCAGGGCCTTGGTCCTGGTTGAGAGGCGCGCATCAAAGAGGGAGCGCCAGTATGCGCCGTCGTGCTTTTTCAGCGAGGCAAAGTCGGTATTTTCCAGAAGGAAGACACCGCCGCAGTCAGGGCATGTATAGAGCAGGCTGTCTGCCGGCCTGCGCTTTCCGCAGGCCAGGCACCTGTATTCCATATGGCCGCG
>JAUMVQ010000151.1 GCA_030530085.1 Desulfovibrionaceae bacterium
TGGCGCCAAGCAGGGTCACTATCTCGCCCTCGTGCACATGCAGTGACAGGCCATGAAGCACTTCCACGCGGCCATAGCTTACATGCAGGTTTTCAATTTCAAGAAGAGCCATGCTAATAGACCTCGTCATTGTCATCAGTGCCCAGATAGGCCTCGATGACATTGGGATCGTTGCGCACTGTGACAGGGTCTCCCTGGGCAATGAGGGAGCCATGCTCCAGTACCACAAGCTTGTCGCAGACCTGCATGACAAGGCGCATGTCATGTTCTATGAGCAGCACGGTAATGCCGCGGTCGCGTATGGCCCTGATGACATCCACAAGGGCCACTGTTTCCTGGTCATTCATGCCGCCTGCAGGCTCGTCCAGCACCAGCAGCTTGGGATCGGATGCCAGGGCCCTGGCTATTTCCAGCAGCCTCTGGCTGCCGTAGGCAAGGCTCCCGGCCTCTTCCTTCCAGACGTTGTCCAGCCCCACAAAGCGCAGCTCGTCCATGCAGCGCCTGACAGCGGCCTTTTCCTCTGCGCGCTGCGAGGGCGTATGCAGGAGCGAGGCCAGTATGCCGGACTTTAGGCGGCAGTGGCAGCCTGCCAGCACGTTTTCCAGCACGCTTAGGTTGCCGAAGAGGCGTATGGCCTGAAAGGTACGGGCTATGCCCAGTTCCACAACCGTATGCGGCTTTTTCTTGCGTATGCTCTTGCCTTCAAAGATGATGTCGCCGCTTTCCGGCACATAGTTGCCGGTGATGCAGTTGAAAACAGTTGTCTTGCCTGCACCGTTAGGGCCGATAAGCCCGACTACGGCTCCCTTCTCTACCGTAAAATCCACTTCGTTGAGCGCCACAAGACCGCCAAAGATCTTGGTCATGTCAGCAACATGGAGCAGTGCGGCTGTTTTGCCGCTGCTGCCGTCATTGCCGCCATTCTTCTCCTGGACACAGGCCATGCCTACTTCTCTCCCTTTGTTTCTGCCTCTTTGCTCAGGCTGCTGACAATCTTTTCATAGCTGCGCGCCAGCGGCGGTAAAAGCCCCTGCGGACGCCAGACCATCATCAGCATCATGGCCAGGCCGAAGAACAGCATGCGCGACTCTGTAAGGGAGCGCATTATCTCGGGCAGGCCGATGAACAGGAAGGCGCTGACCAGCACGCCCAGCTGGCTTCCTCCGGAAAGGATGACCACGGCAAATATTATGACAGACTCCATGAAGTTGAAGGAAGCAGGAGCAATAGTCATCATCTTGGCGGCGTACACTGTGCCGACCATGCCGGCCCAGAAGGCGCCCAGCACAAAGGCGACCAGCTTGTAGTAGGCCACGTCCACGCCGCAGCCCTCGGCCGCAACGTCATCGGCCTTGATGTAGTTGAGGGCACGTCCCAGGCGCGAATGCCACAAAAAATGGAACAGCAGGACGGATATGCCGCACATGCCCCAGACAAGGTAGTAAAAATGGATGCTCTTGGCGATGCGGAAGCCGGCTATGCTGGGACGGCCTATGCCGAAAATGCCGTTGGATCCGCCGGTGATGCCAAAGATGTCGTTGACCAGCGCTATGCGGACAATTTCCACGATACCTATGGTCACAATGGCCAGGTAGTCCCCTCTCAGGTGGATGATGGGCCTGGCCACCACTAATGCCACAAGGCCGGCCATGAGTCCTGCCAGGGGCATGGTCCAGAATATGGGCCAGGAAAACATGGTGTTGAGGATGGCTGTCGTGTATGCGCCTATGGCATAGAAGGCCGCATGCCCCATATGGAAGATGCCGGCCTGGCCCAGGATAAGGTTGAGTGACAGGGCAAGCAGGGCATACAGGCCTATGCTTACGCACACATCCGTCCAGTACGAATTAAGGAACAGCGGCAAGACGGCAATAAGAAGACCAAGCAGGGCTGAAGCCGCAAGACGCAGGTTTTTGCTGCCAAGCTTCATAGTTTGTCCGCCGTGCGCTCACCAAGCAGTCCCGTAGGCCTGACAATGAGGATAAGGATAAGCACCACAAAGGCCACAGCGTCCTTCCAGGCTACGGCCACATAGGCAGATGCCAACGCTTCAACCACGCCCAGCAAAAGGCCGCCTACCATGGCTCCGGGAATGTTGCCTATGCCGCCCAGAATTGCTGCCGTAAAGGCCTTGAGGCCGTAGGACCAGCCCATGAGGAAGTCTATCTGCCCGTAGTAGATGCCCACCAGGATGCCGGCTGCGCCACCCAGGGCAGGGCCTATGAGAAAGACCAGGGAGATAATGCGGTTGACATTGATGCCCATCAGCCTGGCTGCACCCTGGTCAATGGCAACTGCCCTGATGGCAGAGCCAGTCTTTGTGTGCAGCATGAATGCCTGCAGGGCAACCATGAGCAGCACGCTGACAGCTATTACCAGGATACGCATGCCCGGGATGGAAAAGCCCAGGATGTTCAGGGTAAAGTCAGGACGCAAAAAGTCCGGATAGACAAAGACCCTGGCCCCGTAGATGAGCATGAGCGCATTCTCAAAGAAGATGGATGCACCCAGGGCAGAAACGACAGCGGACAGACGGCCGGCACTGCGCAACGGCCGGTACGCCACCCTTTCAAGCAGATAGCCGATAAGGGCAACCATGAGTGCCACAAGCACAAAGACGCAGAGCACGGCAAGCCACGGCGGCAGGATTGTGGCAAGATGGCATGATACCAGCAGGGTCAGTCCCAGATAGGCGCCTATGGCAAAGAGATCGCCATGGGCAAAATTGATAAGCTTCAGAACGCCGTAGACCATGGTGTAGCCAAGGGCTACCAGGGCATAGATTCCGCCCACTGCCAGTCCGTTGAGAAGCTGCTGTACAAAAAAGTCCATACGCTGTCTTATTGGAAAAAGCACAGGGGAGGAGAACAGCTGTCCTCCTCCCTGTGCAGGTTATCGGTTGGGAAAATTAAAGCTTGGGCTCAAGCACAAAGGATCCGTCCTGCTTTACAGTGTATATCCTGTAGAAGTCGCCGACACGGTCGCCCTTTTCGTTAAATCCCATGTCGCCGGTTATGGCGTGCAGATCCTTGGCGCCATGCAGGTACTTTGCAATGTCAGGTCCGGTGACATTGCCGGCCTGTACTGCATCAGCAATGGCTATGAAGGCATCCCCTGCCATCACGCCCCATACGGAGACAGGCAGGCTGTTGTAGGTCTTCTTGAAATCAGCCAGGAAGGTCCTGGCGGTTTCGGTGTCCATGTCCTGGGGCAGCGGCGGGCTGATGAAGAAATAGCCTTCGGCTGCGGCAGTGCCGGCGATCTTGACAAGATCAGCATGGTTGGAAGCATCGCCGCCCATCATAGGCACGTCCCAGCCCATTTCCTTCTTCTGGCGCAAAAGCATGCCGGTCTCGGGATAGTAGCCCGTGAAGAAGATAAAATCGGGATTTGCAGCCTTGAGCTTGGTCAGGGTTGCCGTGTAGTCCCTCTCGCCGGGAGTCAGGGCGTCAAAGAAGACAATCTTGACATTGGAGCCTTTCAGGGCCTGCTCTGTTGCCTCGGCAAGGCCCTTGGCATAGGAGGAGTTGTCGTGCAGGAGGGCAATGGTGCTGTAGCCCTTGGTCTTGATAATCTTGGCAGCAGCCTCGCCCTGGGCATCGTCACGGGGACAGGTGCGGAAGAAGTACTTGAGGCCCTTTTCAGTCAGGCGGATGCTGGTGGATCCTGTGCCTATCTGCACTATTTCAGATTCGTCGTAAATATTCTGGCTGGCTTCGGTGACTGCCGAACCGTAGGTGCCGATAACGGCAGCAACTTCGGAAGAAGCAAGCTTCTGGGCAGCCAGCGCAGCAGAACGGGGATCTCCTGCATCGTCAGCAACAACGAGCTCTATGGTGCGGCCGTTGATACCGCCTTCCTTGTTGGCCTTCTCAACCAGCATGGAGACGATGTTCTTCATATCCATGCCTTCAGAGGCCCACTTGCCGGTTACCGGGCACATAAGTCCCAGCTTAAAGGTGTCTGCCGCCCATGCCTGACCTGATCCGGTCATCAGCATTGCGGCCAGGACAGCGGCAATTGCCAAAAGTTTTTTCATTCTCATCCCCCCATCTCAGCTCAGGCTGAGGCCGTCTGTCTTGTTCTGCAAGGAAAGAAGCCCGGCTTAACAGATTTATGTATCAGCAAAATGATACAGCCATGCAGCAGTCCGGAATATTGAAACAAAGTACATACCCTATTTTTCTGCAAAAAAAAAGGCTGTCACAGTATACATATATGCCTTTGTTGTGACAGCCTTTCCTTATGCTAAAAAAGATTCCAGAGCATGCGTGCCGCCACAAGGATGAGGAAGCAGGCAAAGCCCTTCTTCAGCTTGGCCGTAGGCAGGCTGTGGGAGAGCTTTGCTCCGACAGGAGCCGTAAAGAAGCTCACTGCAGCAATGCCGGCAAAGGCAATGATATCAACATAGCCAAAGCAGCCGGAAGGAAGATCCGGAACACTCCAGCCGCCGACAACATAGCCCAGGGTGCCGGCCACGGCGATGGGGAAGCCGATGGCAGCAGATGTTCCCACGGCATGGTGCATGGGCACGTTACAGAAGGTCATAAAGGGCACGGACAAGGTGCCGCCGCCTATGCCGACAAAGCTTGACACAAGGCCTATGACACCGCCTACGCCGGCAGTGCCAAGCTTCCCGGGCAGTTCGCGGGATGCTGGCGGACGGTAGCCTGACAGCATCTGGGCTGCCACGAAAAGCAGGAAGCAGACAAAGAAGGCTCGCAGGAAGAAGACAGGCATGTGCGTGGCAACAAGGCCGCCCAGGAAGGTGCCGATCAAAATGCCGGGCGTGATGTTTTTCAAGATATCAAAATGCACTGCGCCGCGCTGGGCATGGGCACGGGTGCTCGATACGGATGTCACCATGATGCTGGCAAGGGATGTTCCCAGGGCAAGCTGATGAATAACGCTGTCGGCATAGCCAAGCTTGTCAAACACAAGATCAAGCATTGGCACAATCACAATGCCGCCGCCAACGCCAAGCAGACCGGCCAGGACACCGGCTACTGCGCCACAGGCCATAAAAACAAAAATACTGACAATCATACATACCCCCGCCTTGTGCTCGCCAGAAGCTTTTTTACTGAAAGGCTGTTTTTTCGCAGGCATCTGCTGGCGATTGCGAAAAACAGTATTATACGGAAGGGGATTTTGTTCCTATTTTTCACAAAAAGCAACGGCAGGACAGGCATACCGGCCAGCATAAAAATGAGAAGGTCCTCCCCGGCAGTACAGTGTATGCCAAGGAGGACCTTCTTAATTTGCGGAAGACAGGCACAGCTGCCTGCCTAATGGTGATTAGAAGTCGTAGCGGAAGTAGAAGTTGCCGCTGACGCCGTTCCTCACGCCGGTGAAGCCCTGTACGCCAAGGTTCAGGGTAACAGGCATATCCTCAGACTCTATTGTCTTGATGCCAAGTTCGCCTCTGAACGTATCGCCGCGGAAGCTCGGTGCCGCCACGTCGATGCCATAGCAGGTGGCCTCGC
>JAUMVQ010000152.1 GCA_030530085.1 Desulfovibrionaceae bacterium
CCTTATGGTTTTTTACATTCAGGACAGCTTCAGGGAAAAGAAATTTTATTGTTCCATCTTTGTCAAGCTGATTAAATGATTTTACAAAGAAATAAGAAAAAGATTCTTTTGATGTTATGCCAGAAATGAAAGCATAATTTTTGTTCATTGCACCCCATGGAGGGTTGGTTGCAATATAATTGAATTTCCTTTCATATATATCGTTATTCTGCACAGGTGACTGCGCGCTAAGATAGTCAGAGCAGTATATCTGAGGGACAAATGCAGTATCCTTGTATTTGAGCAGCATATTGATCTTTGCAATCAAAACGGCAGTTTTGTCATTGTCAATGCCGTATATCTGCTCTGGATTTTTTGCAGAAACAGCCAGAAGGAAAGCTCCGCTGCCACAACATGGATCAAGAAAGGTCTGGCCATTTGAAAAGTTAAGATCCTGTACCATGCTGCGGGCAATTTTTTGAGGGGTATAATACGAACCTGTGATATTTTTCATTCCTTCCAGCAGGTACGACTGATAGAGTAGCCCAAGTATATCAAATTCATCGTCCGGAAGCTCTGCAGAGACCAGATCCTCTGTAATGCCGGTATCCTTGTATTCATCCAGCGTCAGGGCCACATGTCTTTCCCTTAGGATGCCGGCCTTTTTCAGCAGGCCGGTTCCGAAAGTGAGCATGACGGACATAATGTCCAGGCTGTGGTCGTCTATGTAGTCAAGGATAGCCTCTATACGGGCAATATTGTTTTTATTGCTGACATACTCCAGGGGAAGCACTCTCCTGTCTGACTTTCTTTTGTTGGCCCTGGCTGCCAGACGGCCGTTTGCGGATGTATTCAGTTTTTTCCAGTTACGCCTGGTAGCATCGGAGATCCCATAATGAGTCATCTCCGGAGACCTGTTATTCCTGTCATCCGGATGTATGGCTGTGCCGTCAGTCCCGCCATGCAGTGCGGGTGTCATTGGGGCAGGGCTCTTCATAGAAAAAGATTCCTTTTTCACCTTTTTAGCAATTACACTTGTATTGACGCCAGCATCATTTTTAAATTTTGTCCTTGTCATATTTTGATCTGTTAATACTTTCCCATGATGATTGTAAAGATACGTTATGGCAGCACAATTTGTTGTGTATAGAAAACAACGAGTATATTATTTCATGGCATTACATTAATAGCAAGATAATTTTTAAAAAAGATGAATTAATTTTTGCACTATTTGTCAGGTATAGCAGCGCATGTCAGGGCATATAATCACCCGGCCCTTTTCTCAAAAAAACGGACTGTTCAATCAAACAGTCTTGAGTGCCGAACAGTTTTGCAGTAGAAACGATGCTTTCAGTAAAGACGGCTCTTTTTTTGTTTTTTACCGTCTTTTGGGAGCATTTGTTTATGTCTGGCACTTTTTATTTCCTGGGAAGCATAGCCCTGCTTCTTGTGGGCTACTTCCTGTATGGCAGATTCATAGAGAAAGTCTTCGGGGCTGACTACGGACGCCCCACCCCTGTACAAAGCAAGAGAGACGGCGTCGATTACATCGAAATGCCGAGATACAAGATTTTTCTCATTCAGTTCCTGAACATTGCCGGACTAGGACCTATTATCGGAACGCTGCTTGGTGCCCTGTATGGCCCGGTAGCCATGCTGTGGGTTGTTTTTGGCTGCATCTTTGCCGGTGCAGTGCATGACTACTGTGCAGCCATGATCTCGCTGCGCAATGACGGCGCATCCTACCCTGAGCTTGTTGACATGGCCTTTGGCAGGCGTGCCCGCCATGCCATGGAATGCTTTTCCGTGATTTTCATGGTGCTGGTGGGGGCTGTCTTCGTCCTTGGCCCTGCGGCCCTTCTGGCCAGCATGACCCCGATGAACTTTCTGTTCTGGGCCGTCATCATCTTTGCCTATTATTTCCTGGCAACCATCTTGCCCATTGACGTGGTCATCGGCCGCATATACCCCTACTTTGGCGTGCTGCTGCTCTTTATGACCTTTGGCCTTGCCGGCGCCCTGCTTATTGGCGACAGGCCCATACTGCCCAATACAGACTTCTTCACGAACTACAATCCCAAGGATCTGCCTATATGGCCGCTGATCTTTGTGACCATTGCCTGCAGCGCCATTTCAGGCTTCCATGCAACACAGTCTCCTCTTATGACCCGCTGTGTAGCCTCTGAAAAGGACTGCCGCTTCCTCTTTTACGGCCCCATGATTGCAGAAGGCATCATAGGCCTTATCTGGGTGACCCTGGGCTTGAGTTTCTACGACTCTCCCGAAGCATTGCAGGCAGTTATTACTGAGGGCACTCCTACGCTGGCCATCAAGCAGATATCCCTGGGGCTGCTTGGTCCTGTCGGCGGCTTTATCGCCATCCTTGGCGTTGTTGTGCTGCCTGTGTCCACGGGTGATACGGCCTTCAGGTCCGCCAGGCTCATTGTGGCAGATGCCTTTAACCTGGACCAGAAGGATGTCAGCAAGCGCCTTATGGTGGCCATCCCGCTTTTTGCAGCAGGCATAGGTCTCACCCTGGTCGATTTTGATGTTATCTGGCGCTATTTTGGCTGGGCAAACCAGGCTTTGTCCTGCGTTACCTTGTGGGCTATTTCTATCTACCTTGCCCAGCGCGGCCGCATGTATATAGTCACCGTTATTCCGGGACTCTTCATGACCACTGTCTGTGCCACCTATCTGTGCAATGCAAAAATAGGCTTCGGACTGGACATGACTACGGCCACTGTCATCGGGGCAGTCTTTTCCCTGCTTTGTCTGGTGGTCTTTTGCAGGCATCTGCCGGCCTGGAGGCAGCAGTTTGTGCTGAACGGCTCGTCAGAAAAGACCTGGCAGTAGTGAATACTGCAATGGGGCAGCTATTTTAAGCTGACAGCAGAAGAATCCTTAAAAGTGAATTGTGAAGGCCGCCGGTATTTTTACCGGCGGCCTTCTTCTGCATTCAAAGGCCCTCACGAATCTGTGCGAAGGCTTCGTCAAGGGGAATCGTCTGACCGCTTTTTGCCTGGCGGTATCCCTTATCCATCATTGCATCGAACTGTGCGTCCGTCATACTTTCACGTGTGCCGATAAGCACCGATACGGGCAGTCCGATATCTGCATGAACTGCTTCTGCCTGCTGCTTGATCTTTGGCTGCACGCGAGCCGTTTCCTTTGCGCTTTTTGTTGTCATGATAAGCACCTGCCTTTCCAGCTGGTGACATAGCTTATTGCATCGAAAAATGCGATACAATATGCCGCCTCTTGGCGCTTCATAATGGCTGGGGAAAACAGTGGCACGTTCTGGCTTGCATTGTTATTTGCCGAGCTGTATACGGCAGTTTTGAAAACAGTCTGACAAAACAGCAGAATGTCAAAACGGAGTGGCTATGAAAATCAGGCGTGACCTCTATGTAAAGCGACTTGCAGACTTTATGTGGGACGGACAGGTGAAGGTAATTGCCGGAATACGCGGATGCGGCAAGTCCTATCTTCTGCATACACTGTTTCGCGAGCATCTTCTTTCAGGCGGAGTTGCAGAAGACCATATCCTGTCCTGTGATCTCGGTACGGAGCAGGATCTGTGCTATCGCAATCCTCTTGAGCTTGCTTCATGCTTTCGCAGGCGCATCAGGGGCGCCTCAGGGCAGTTTTATCTCTTTATAGACGGGATTCATAAGTGCGAGGCTGTGCCGAACCCGTATATTCCCGATGGCAATACAATTACGGTTTTTGATGCCCTGAACGACTTAAAATCTATTCCCAACCTGGATGTGTACGTTATCGCAGACAATTCCATGATGCTGGCGTCAAACCTGCCGACGGAGTTTCGGGGACGCAGTGACCAGATTCGTGTTCATCCGCTCAGTTTTTCAGAATATTACGCGGCAGCTGGCGGTGACAGGGAGGAAGCCTTTGAGCAGTATGCCTTGTACGGCGGCATGCCGTACTGCCTGTCGCTTCCTTGTGATGCAAGGAAGGAATATCTAACATCTGTTCTCTTTGACGGTATTGTGAGGGAGATTGCAGCAGGCAGGAAAATCAGGCGCCCTGAAATGCTGACCTCTTTTGCTGAAGTGCTTTCCTTGTCCGCAGGTACCATGACGGATCCGGATAGTATTGCTGCTGCCCTGAACGCAGGGCAGGCCCAGAACAGGAAGAGGCCGGTTGCTCTCAATACCGTGAAATCGCATCTTGACTGCCTGTCTGATGTCTTTCTCTTCAGCTTATGCAGGCAATGGGATGTCAGGGACAAATGTTATGCCGGCTTCCCAGGCCGGTATTACTGCGAGGATACAGGCCTCAGGAATGCTGCTGCAGGATTCAGGCAGCAGGGCATGCCGCACATCATGGAGAATATCCTCTTCAATGATCTTGTTGCCCGCGGTTGTGACGTGAATGCCGGTATTGTGTACGACAGCAGGAACAGCGCGGGCAGCAGCATGCCGGATGCCAGGGGAATAGATTTTATCGCAAATTATGCCGGGAAAAAATTCTACATCCAGTCTGCCTGTGCCATAGAATCAGAGGAAAAGTATGCTGCCGCAAGCAGGCCGCTTAAGCTTGTAAACGACAGCTTCCCAAAAATTATGGTGCGGCATGACATGCGCAGCCGCTGGTACGACGACTACGGCATCCTCAATATAGGCGTGCTGGACTTCCTGCTGGATGACACGCTTCTGAGCCGGTATCCCTGATATCGTACAAGACCGAAGTAAAGCATAAAGGCCGCCGGTAAAGTTACCGGCGGCCTTTATATCAGATATATGGCTGTTTTCAGCGCAGTTCCTGGCGATATTTCAGGGACTGGCGCAGCGTTTCAGCATCCATGTGCCTGACCTCGCTGCCCAGGGGAATGCCCTGGGCCAGCCTGGAGATGCGTATGTCAGGAAATCGTGCCTGTACCGCAGTCTGCACAAAGGAGGCAGTGTTTTCTGCATCCAGCGTTGCCCCCAGGGCAAAGATCAGTTCCTTGACAGTCCCCTGGGCAAGGCGGCTCATAAGGCGGGTCAGATCCAGCTTTTCCTGTCCCTGCGGAGCCATGCTGCTCAGAAGGCCCCCCAGGATAAAGTACTGTCCCCTGTAGAAGCCGCCGCGTTCCATGGTAAGCTGGCTGTCCCAGTCCGTGACCAGGCACAGTTCAGTGCTGCTTCTCGCAGGATCGGAACATAAGGGGCATACTTCCGTAGAGGAAAGCCCGCCGCACAGACGGCACAGATGCAGGTTGTCCCGCAGCGTAGCTATGCTCTGCCCCAGGGCGCGCGTGTTGTCTTCAGGCCAGTCCAGAAGCGTCATGGCCACGCGTAAGGCGGATTTTGGTCCCATGCCGGGCAGTCTGCTCAGCATGTGGACCAGTTCTTCCAGGGGCGCTGGTAAGCCGCTGCTCATTAAAAGATGCCCGGAATGCGGATTCCGCCGGAAATAGCGGCCATTTCCCTTTCAAGGCTTTCCTTGGAAATGC
>JAUMVQ010000153.1 GCA_030530085.1 Desulfovibrionaceae bacterium
GCAATGAGCTCGCTATGAAGGACGACCTCGCTGCCTAAAAGTTGGAAACAGGTGTATTTTATTTGAAAAAAAAAAAAAATGCAAACACTTTTACAACATCAGTCATTTTTCTAACCCAATTACCTGCTCATGCCCGCAAAAACGACATGTTTTGACACACATCACAATTTTCACAAAAGAAACTCACACTTTTTAAGGCATCCGGCAGGTATACTGCATTGTGGCGGCAAACAAAAAAAGGACCTCCCTTCCCTTTAAGCTGGTGCTTAAGGAGAAAAGGAGGTCCTTGCCATATGCCCATTACGGGCAGTTCTGTATTCTTTTTAGAACAGTCCCTTCACAGTGCCTGTCTCAGGATCTACGTCTATATTGCGGTAGGCAGGATGAGAGCCAGTGCCAGGCATAAGGCTTATATCGCCTGCCACGGGGATCACCAGGCCGGCACCACCATGGAAAATGACATCGCGCACATGCAGGGTCCAGCCTGTGGGAGCGCCGATGCGGTCAGCCTTGTCAGAGAGGGAGTACTGTGTCTTCACCATGCAGACATCCAGTTCCTTTGCATCATCCCTGGCCTGCAGATCTGCCAGCTTTTTCTGGGCCAGCGGTGCAAAATCAACTCCGTCTGCCCCGTACACGTCCTTTGCGATATGCTCGACACGCTCGGCAAAGGTTTCGGACTCTGCAAAGAGGCTCTTAAAGCTGTTTTTCTCCTTTGTGGCATCCAGCACGGCATCGGCCAGCTCAAGGGCGCCTTCGCCGCCCTTGGCCCAGTGCTCAGAGACGGCAAAGCGTGCGCCTGCCTGCTCGCAGAAACTGCGCACGGCGGCAGTTTCTGCCCTGGTATCGCTCACAAAGGAGTTGAGGCAGACCACCACCGGCACGCCGGACTTTTTCACAATGTTTATATGGCGCAGGAGGTTCTGGCAGCCGGCTTCAACCATGCCCACTTCCTCATGGGTATAGGGATCGGGCATGGGACGACCGGGCATGGGGGCAGGAGCTCCGCCATGCCTCTTCAGGGCGCGCATGGTGGCCACAAGCACAACGGCATCAGGCACAAGCCCGCTGCGGCGGCACTTGATGTTCCAGAACTTTTCGTAGCCTATCTCGGATCCGAAGCCGGACTCAGTCACATGGTAGTCAGAGACCTTGAGCGCCAGCTTGTCGGCGATAACTGAGCTCTGGCCAAGGGAGATATTGGCAAAGGGACCGGCATGCACAAAGACAGGCTGTCCTTCCAGCGTCTGGATAAGATTGGGCTTAACTGCCTCTGTCAGCCATGCGGCCATGGCTCCTGCCACCTTGAGGTCCTCGCAGGTGACAAGTTTGCCGTGCCTGTCCTGGGCTACCACGATTTTGCCAAGGCGCCTGCGCAAGTCTGCCAGATCTGCAGACAGGCACAAGATGGTCATGATCTCTGAGGCAGCCGTGATAATGAAGCCTGAGCGCATCATAAAGCCGTCGTTGCTGCGGCCGTCGCCCTCTATGCCTATAATAATGTTGCGCAGGGCCTGGGCGCAGAAATCTATGGCCCAGCTCATGCGCACCTTGGTGGGATCAATGTCCAGGCGGGGCTGGCCTGACAATTTGAGCAGCTTTTCGTCATCGTAGTTGCGCTCATGCTGCATGCGGGCAGTCAGGGCAACCATGGCCATGTTATGGGCCTGGGTGACGGCATGCATGTCGCCAGTAAAGTTGAGGCTGTAGGGAACAAGCGGAATGCACTGGGCAAGGCCGCCGCCGGCAGCAGATCCCTTCATGCCCATGACAGGGCCTGCAGAAGGCTGGCGGATAGCGGCAGTGCTTTTCAGGCCGCGCCTTCCAAGGCCTTCTACCAGGCCTATGGTCGTGGTGGACTTGCCTTCCCCCAAGGGAGTGGGCGTGATGGCAGTAACATCAATGTATTTGCCGTTGGGCCTGTCTTTCAGGCGGCTGAGCACGCAGGATGCGTCGATCTTTCCCATGTAAGAGCCGTAGGGCAAAAGCTCGTCGCCCTTGAGGCCCAGTTCGTCTGCCAGGGTCTGAACCGTCTTCATCGATTTTTCTGCATCCAGGGCTATCTGCCAGTCCGGCGTCTTTGAGGGATCCATAACCATGCTTTTTCCTCCTGCGCTGCCATCGCTCCGGTCTTCCGGAACACAGCATGCAAACGGTGCTTAAGTACTTGAAACAGTAGTAAGCTAATACCATTTCATGCAGAACATGTAAAAGGGGAAACGGACTTTTCCGCATCATGTACCGGGGCAGATGCCGGCTTTTGGCCTGCCGGATTTTGGGATCAAAAAAAGGCAGGCTCTAAAAGAACCTGCCTTGAAAATCTATGCTGCCACAAGCAGCCCGATATTAACGCTTGCTGTACTGGTAGCGGGCACGGGCGGCACGCAGACCGTACTTTTTGCGTTCCTTCTTGCGGGAATCACGGGTCAGGAAGCCTGCCTTCTTGAGGACGCCGCGCAGTTCGGGATCGAGCAGAAGCAGGGCACGGCTGATGCCGTGACGGACAGCTTCGGCCTGGCCGGCATTGCCGCCGCCGCAGACATTGACGCGCACATCAACTTTGTCTTCGAGGTGCACGAGCTTCAGGGGCTGGTTCACCACCATCTGCAGTGTCTTGCGGTTGAAGTATTCCTGATAGGGACGGCCGTTGACAACAATGTTGCCGGAACCAGTGTACACACGGGTACGAGCTGTTGCAGTCTTACGACGCCCGGTGCCATAATGGAAAGTGCTCATATGTCACTCCTTTAGTAGGGCAGCGTAAGGGGCTGCGGCTTCTGGGCAGTGTGGGGATGCTCGGGACCTGCGTAAATCTTGAGTTTCTTGAGCAGGTCACGGCTGAGACGATTCTTGGGAAGCATGCCGCGCACGGCAGCCATGAGCACGCGCTCGGGCTTGTCGGCCAGCATATCACCAAGGCTGGTGGACTTGAGGCCGCCTACCCAGCCGGAATGGCGGTAGTAGTTCTTCTTGTCCATCTTGGTGCCGGTCACCCTGATTTTTTCACAGTTGACCACAACGATAAAATCCCCGTTATCCATATGGGGAGCAAATTCGGGCTTATGCTTGCCACGCAGGCGGTGGGCAATCTGGCTGGCCAGACGTCCGAGCACCTGATCCTGGGCATCAACAACGTACCACTGACGGTCAATGTCCTTAGGAGTGGGGCTGAAGGTCTTCATAAAATCTAACTCCGTTGGTACCGGTATAATGCGGCAACCACTCGTGTCTGAAAATTTCCTGAATATTTTTTAGCAAGACTGCCACCTAACGGGGATGGTGGATTCGTCTTGAACGCTGGTACTTATCTCCATTTTCAGGTACTGTCAAGCCATGATCCGTGTTTTCCTGCAAGGACATGGTTCTTTCAGGCAGGCATCGGCTGACACATGGCCTGGACACCCAAACTCACCCCATAATTCTGCCATACCTGCTGCTACACATGAACTGCACCTGAACTGCACCTGTACGCTTACAGATAAGAATACCCAAAGGAGGACTGCCTTGCCAGGCTCACAATCGCACACACAAGCCTCACGGGGTACAGGCTCCCAGATCCGCAAAGCCCTTCTGCGCCGCATATTTTCCGGCTCCTTCATGCAGCGCTGGAACGACAGGCTGCGCCCCTGCTCCCTCTTTGAAATAGACAAGCAGGCCCACAAGATGATCGTGGCCTCACAGCTTCTCTGCCGTGCCTGCGCAGGGCAGGCAGAAAAGGAATACTATGCCTTAAGCGAGGCCATCATAGAGGGCGCTGTCTTTGACTACCTTTTCCGCACCGTCACAACCGATATCAAGCCGCAGCTTTTTTACCGCATCCAGGCCAATGAGGAGCACTACGCCAAGCTGCTTGAGTATGTCCTGCATGAGCTCACGCCCATGCTTGCCTCATTAGGGGATGATTTCAGGAAGCGCTTTGAAGAGTGGCACAAGGACAGGAACTTTGACTCAAGGGAACGCCGCCTGCTGAGGGCGGCCCACCTCACCGCTTCCTACTGGGAATTCAATCTCATCGCCCCTATCAACGCCTTTGATCCCGAGATACCGCATATAGACAGCGACCTTAAGGGACGCCTTGAGGCTCTCTGCCCTGATGTCAGCGGCCTTGAGGACATCCTGAATCCCCAGACTGCCATGGGACGCTTCACCAGCTTCTGCGGCCAGCTCAGGTTCCAGAAAAGATGGACTACCATCCCGCGCATCCCGGAAACGGACGTGCTGGGGCATACCTTCTTTGTGGCAGTGGTTTCCTACCTCTACAGCCGCATCCTGGGCTTCTGCCAGGCAAGGCGCGTCAACAACTTCTTTGGCGGGCTGTTCCATGATCTGCCTGAACTGCTCACCCGCGACATCATAACCCCGGTCAAGCAGTCTTCCCCTGACATCAACCAGCTCATCCATCTCTATGAGCAGGAAGAACTGCAGGCACACGTTTTTGCCCCCTTAAGAGAGGCAGAAGAACACGACTTTGCCAGGCGCCTGGGCTACTACCTGGGCCAGGGCTGCGACAACGAATTTAGCGAGCGCGTCTGCATCAAGGGACAGGTACGCATGCTCAAGTCCTTTGACGAAATGCACAAGAGCTTCAATACAGATGCCTGCAACGGCCTGGACGGCTATATCGTCAAGGCCTGCGACAAATTATCCGCCTTTATGGAAGCAGACGAGTCCATCAGGAACGGCATTGCCTCAACCTATCTTTGCAGTGCGCACATGCGCCTGCGCGAGGATCTTACTGTTCCTGATGCAAGGATTCCCTCCTGCATGGGCATGGGCGCCCTCATGGCAGACTTTGACTAAGATCTGCCGCTTTCTGCCTTGCTAGTGGGCGCTGCCCCAGTCCTTTGCCACGCCATAGTCTGCCCTGAGCCTGGGCTCAAAGGGCACGCCCTCTGGCTGAACTCCTTCCATGCACAGGGCAACCCTGGCAGCGGCCTCCTGCGCACAGTCCTCAGGCACTTCAAGGAGCAGTTCGTCATGCACCTGCAAAAGCAGGCGCGCGCCCATGCGCTTGAGCTCATCATCCTGCCACACGGCCAGCATGGCCAGCTTGATGATGTCTGCTGCCGACCCCTGGATGACAGTATTGACGGCCTGCCTTTTTGCCAGGGCCTGCTCCTGCGCATTGCCTGAATTGATATTGGGCAGGAGCCTGCGGCGTCCGGCTATGGTAGTGACATAGCCGTCCCTTCTGGCATGTTCCTCAGTGCGGGCATAAAAATCGCGGATGCCGGTCAGATTCTCAAAATAGCGCTCAATAAACTTTTTGGCTTCGGCCAGCTTTACGCCAATCTCCCTGGCAAGCTTCTGGGCTCCCATGCCGTAGATGAGCCCGAAATTGATGGTTTTGGCATTGCGGCGCTGATCCGGCGTCACC
>JAUMVQ010000154.1 GCA_030530085.1 Desulfovibrionaceae bacterium
CTGTCAGTACTCGAGTGCGGCTTTAGTGACGATAGTGATTATGTGTACAATAAAATACCAGATGACTTATGCGACGTATTGTCCTACTCCTCTCCGTCTGATACTGACAGCATACGTTTACAGACTAATGCATATTCGGTTACTGCCTCTTCTTTCGTGATGAAGATGAAGCCGGAAAGACGTTTTCAGGCCTGTTGTGATGGTGTACAAATCGAGGATCTTATTGAGTCTATAGAATATGACTTTGATGACGAGAAAGTAATTGCCTATCCTGATTACGTCATGACGGCAGTGGTAATTCCCATGTTCAGGAACAATGAAGAAGTGTTCCTGAAATGGGAAAAGCACGCCAAAAAGGTGTCAGGCACAGAAGACAGAATAGCCTGCTTTGTGCGCAACTGCTATTTCGATGAAGCCTGGTTCAGAGCCCGCAAGCCGGTAATCCAGGCAAGCCTGCTGCGTTATATGGCACGCAGCTTCATAAGGGATTCTATACCGCATCCGGTACTGGACAAATTGTTTCCGGCTGGCGGGGAATTTTTTTCAGACCTTCCCGTGCCACGGGCCCTTGAAGTCATGATACGTTTCTGGCAGGGAGATGTTGAAAAGGCCAGGGAACTTTGCCAGCAGCCGTGGGAATGTGCTGATACAGAGGATGAGATAGACCGACTGACCGTCCTTACCTGCATACAGTTTTTCATGGGCGATGAAGAGTGCCTGGAGACCGCACGGACCCTCTATGCCCTGTACCGCAAGTCAAAGCGCATGCGTCTTCCGCTAAATACGGGGTGTACCATCGGCATTATCTGCTGCCTGGCCTTTTTAGTGTATGGTGATGAGAATGATCTTGAAGAGATGCGGGCAAGTGCAGAACGGACCATCAGCACACAAACCACCAGAACAGACTTATACAGCAGGGGTATTAGCGGCATGCACGCTGCCTTTGCCCTGGATGCTTTGCGCAAGGGCGATGAAAAAAATGCCTGGTCAAGGCTTTTAGATGGGAAAACAGCCATAGAATATGATGAGGAACTGCTGTCCAGGCTCATCTACTGGGGTACCAGTGCCCGTCTGGATGTTTTGACATATTCAAGGTCCGACACCATATCAAAACTGAGCTCGATATGTGACGGCCTGAAAAACTATCCTCTCCTTGCACGTGGCTTTTGCGATGTCATCGAAAGCCTTGTTTCTCAAAAGGAAAAAAAGCAGTGGAAGAGGAGCAAGGATGTTCCGGCGGACTTTATCAACTGCACGCAGATTGTGAAAAAGATGGAGCCGTGGATGATGCGGTTCCTGGCCATTGAGGAGCTGGCCCGCAACGAAGAGACCGTGACCAAGCGTATGGTCTATGTCCTGGATCCCAAGAACGACATACTGTATCCCCATATGCAGCAGCTTGGCGCCAGAGGATGGAGCAAGCCGCGCACTGTGGGGCTGAAGCGCTTTGCTGACAGAGGCCCGAACCTGGATTTTCTGACGGTCGCGGACAATCGTGTGGCCACCCATATTCACAGGCCCAGATCCTGGTACGACAGCTATGCCCTGTATCTGAGCCCCTGCTGCCAGGATCTGGAAGGACACTCCCAGCTCTATATTTATAAGGATTTTGATGCGAGAACAGATGAGCTTGTGCCTGTCAGGCTGCAAAAAGGCACTCTTGAGCTTGTCCTTGAAGAGGGCAAAAAAAACAATACCCTTGATATTGTCTTGCCGAAAATGCTGAAGGAATACAGCCAGGACAGGAGGACCTATTATCAGTACAAGGACGGTGTCCTGACGTACTATAAGCTATCTGACCGGGATATGCGCCTGATACAGCTTGTTTCAACAGGGCTCACCCTTCCGAGGTCCGAGCTTCCCCGTGTTTTGTCCCTGACCAGGGCTGAGTTTAACATTCCGGTCCGTGCCGACAACCTGAAGGCAGAGGAGGCAGATCCTGTCTCTACCCCGGTAGTGCAGATGGAGCAGACACAGGCCGGCTTTGCAGCGTATGTAGGCGTGCGTCCTTTTGGGAAGCCTGGAACCATGTTTTTCCCGATAGCCCAGGGCGCTGAGGAGGCACTGGCATCCTTCCCCCTGGACGATGCAGCGGGCGGCAAGGCCGGGAGCAGCAGCAAACGCAAGGAGATGGCCGGGCTTTCCAGAACTGTCCGCGTCAGGCGTGATTTTGCTGCCGAGCAGGCGGCCTTTGACGCCTTGAAGGCTGCCTGCCCTGTGTTTGCCTCCAATCTGGAAGATACACACTGGGAAAGCGGCGATCCCGAAGAACTGCTTAACCTTCTGGAAGAGCTGAAAAACTGCAATGTCCCCAATGTTGTTGAGTGGCCCAAAGGTCATAAGGTACGGCTGAGCGGCCTTGTGGACATTTCAAAGGTCAAGGTCAAAATCACGCGTTCTGCCCGCAGCGACTGGTTTGACGTTACTGGCGACGTACAGCTTGATGAAGGCAGGATGCTGTCCCTCAAGGGGCTGATTGCCACCCTGAAGGGCAGCCGCTTTGTGGCCCTTGGCGATGGCGAGTACATCTCCCTGACCGATGACCTGAGGCGCAGGCTCTCCAAGCTGAAGCTTGTGTCTGCGGAGGGGAAAAAGGACAGCCTTCAGGTCAATGCCCTTGCTGCCGCCACAGTCGAGCAGGCCCTGGAAAACATGGACCTGACCGCAGACAAGCCCTGGAAGCATTCACTTGAGCGCATGCACAAGGCTTTTGCTGCCACTCCCCAGGTGCCTGCCATGCTCAGGGCAGACCTGCGAGAGTACCAGCGTGAAGGCTATGAATGGATGCAGCGCCTGGCCATATGGGGAGTGGGCGGATGCCTTGCCGATGACATGGGGCTTGGCAAGACCGTCCAGTCCATAGCCGTGATGCTGAACCAGGCTGTAAACGGCCCATGCCTGGTTATTGCCCCGACCTCTGTCTGTGCCAACTGGGAGCTTGAAATCGGCCGTTTTGCCCCCAGTCTTGCTGTGCACAGGCTGGGACTGACAGACAGGCAGAAGGTCATTGACTCCCTGGAAGCCAATGACGTGCTCATCGTGGGCTACGGGCTGCTTGCCAATGTGGAGCAGGAACTCTGCTCCCGTACATGGTCCATGATAGTCTTCGACGAGGCCCAGGCCATGAAGAATGCACAGACCAAGCGCGCCAAGGCCGCACACAAGCTTGAGGGCGACTTCCGCCTTGCCCTGACCGGCACGCCCATTGAAAACCGCATTGATGACTTGTGGAGTCTCTTTAACATTATCAACCCTGGCCTTCTGGGCTCATGGGACAGCTTCTCCAAGCGCTATGGCACTGCTGCCCCGGGAACAAGCTCCAGCCGTTCCTTAAGGGCAGTGGTGCGCCCCTTCCTTCTGCGCCGCCTGAAGGGGGTCGTGCTGGATGAACTGCCTGAAAAGACAGAGCAGAACATTATTGTGGAGCCAAACGAGAAGGAAATAGCCTTCTACGAAACATTGCGTTCCAATGCTGTTGCCAAGCTGGCTGCCCAGCAGGCGCAGGGCAAGGGCGGTTCCAGCCGCATAGCCATTCTGGCTGAGCTTACCAGGCTGCGCCGCGCCTGCTGCCACCCTGGCCTGGCGGATCCGGACATGATGGCTCTCGAAAAGAGAAGTTCCAAGACAGAGCAGTTCCTGGAGCTTGTCGAAAGCCTGATAGCATCAGGGCACAAGGTGCTGGCATTCAGCCAGTTTACCACCTATCTTGCCATGATACGTGAAGCCCTGGACGAGAAGCACATCAGCTGGCAGTACCTGGACGGCTCAACCCCTGAAAAGGAGCGCAGGGCCAGCGTGGCAGCCTTCCAGAAGGGTGAGGGCGATGTTTTCCTGCTCTCCTTAAAGGCAGGCGGCACAGGTCTTAACCTGACAGCCGCCGACTATGTCATCCATCTGGATCCGTGGTGGAATCCTGCCGTGGAGGACCAGGCCTCTGACCGTGCCCACCGCATAGGGCAGAAGCGTCCGGTTACCATCTACCGCATGATACAGCGCGGGTCTGTGGAGGAGAAGATTTTGCAGCTGCACGGCACCAAGCGCGAGCTTGCCTCAGACTTCCTTGAAGGCACTGAAAGCGCAGTGAAGAGCCTTACAGAGGAAGATCTGATGAACCTTATGCGCTGATATCTGCCTTGCCTTTTGCGGCATCTCTCTCCGGGTGGCTTTTTGCCGGATGGCCGCACATCATGCCCAAAAACAGAAAGCCTCAGGCTTGTGCCTGAGGCTTTTTATGTACGTGCTGTTAGTGGCCTATTTTAGTCAAGGCAGTCGCAAAGCGTTCCTATTCTTTTGTCCTGCAGCCTGATATTGCCATTGGCAAGCTCATGCCTGAGCTCTGCAAGGCGGCGTTCTATGCTGGCAGGAAGGCCCTTGCTTTTCTTGTAGGCAGGATTGATGACGCAGTCTGTGCCGCCGTTGCCCATGTCGTAGGTAAGGATCTGCTTTCCGGCAAAGGTCCCGCTGGCCTTTGCCAGCACAAGCTCGGCGCAGGCCTTGTCATAGCGCTTCACGACGGAAAACGGGATGAGGGCAGAAGCCTCGTCAAAATGGGAACCGTCCGTGCCGACAGCCAGCATGGATCCTCCTTCCATACCTTTCAGCACAGAAGGCGTGCCATAGCCTGCAGCCACGGCTGTAATGCCCACATTCTGGGCAGCAAATTCTTTAAGTACGGCAGAGGCGTCACCGCCAAAGCCAGTCTGGCGGCGCACTACCCTGATATCGGGATTCTGCACCTGGGCCCCGTCAATAAAGGCTGCCAGCATGGTGTCGTGCACCGGGCCTTCCTCGTCCTCAAGCCAGCCGAGCTTCTGTCCTTTTTGCAGCAAAAGTGCAGACAAGGCACCTGCCAGGAAGGCGGGTTGCTCGTCGCTGAAGGTGACTGACATAATATTGGGGGCGCGCACGCCTGTGTCTATGCAGCCAAAGGAGACCTTGCGGTAATTGGCGGCATTGTCGCGCAATATCATGTGGAGCCTGGGCTCAAAGAGCAGCACCAGGTCATTGTTTTCACAGGCCTTGCGGAAAAGGGCTGTCTGGTCAGAGTCTGGCGGGCAGACAATGATGCTGGGCTCAATGTCAGCCTTTGCACAAGCATCTGCCAGCCCCTTTTTCATGAGCGTGGCCGCACCGTTGTCCTCGGCGGCATTTTCGATGAGCAGCGCCACGCGCAGGGGAGCGGCACTGGCTGCTTCAGAATGGAAGGCAAAAAGGCAGGGCAGCAGCAGGGCTGCCAGGAAGATATGTTTAAAAAAGTGCATAACTGTGCTCGCAAACGTTGAAGGATGAAGATGAAAACGGCAGAAAGCCCTTGTATCAGCATCAAATTATGCAGGCAACAGGGCCTGGCAGCTCTTTCCCTGATGC
>JAUMVQ010000155.1 GCA_030530085.1 Desulfovibrionaceae bacterium
GTTCCTGTTGTTCATCCCGAAAACCCCGTCAAGAACCTGACCTCCGAGCAGCTGCGCAACATCTACACCGGCAAGGTCACCAACTGGAAGGAACTGGGCGGCAAGGACGGCAAAATCGTTGTCGTGAGCCGCGACACTTCCTCCGGCACCTTTGAGTGCTGGAACGAGCTTGTCATGCACGGCGAAAGGGTGATGCCCTCTGCCCTTATGCAGGCTTCCAACGGTACAGTCATCCAGGCCGTTGCCAAAAACGTCAATGCCATCGGCTATGTGGGCCTTGGCTACCTCAACAGCAGCATCCATGGCGTGACCGTTGACGGCAAGCAGCCCACTCCCGAGAACGCCATTTCCAAGGTATGGCCCGTGTCCCGCGAGCTCTACATCTTCACCAACGGCGCTCCCAAGGGCGAAGTGAAGACCCTGGTGGACTTCCTGCTTGACCCCGGCAAGGGCCAGAAGAGTGTCCGTGAAGTTGGCTACTTGCCGCTGCCTGCCGCAAAGTAACGTAACAGACGGATTCCAAGCCATAACGTAACAAGAAAGCAGGCCTGGCAGACTGTTTTAAGGCTGTCAGGCCTGCCCTCATACAGGGCGGAGTCATTGTATGCCCAACTATCTCTTCAAGGAAAAACTCATCCAGAAGACGCTGGCCCTGACAGCCGGACTTTCCCTCTTATCCCTCTTAGGCATTGTCCTCTTCCTGTTCATGGAAGGCCTGCCCCTCTTTGCCAATTATTCGCCCATGGACTTTTTGTTCGGGACCCTCTGGTATCCCACTGAGGAGCCCGGGCTTTTCGGCATCTTTCCCCTCTTTTTTGGCTCTGTTGCCGTCACCCTGCTCTCGTCCCTGTTTGCTGTTCCCTTAGGCGTGCTGACTGCCATCTACCTCAACGAAATAGCGCACAGCAATACCAGGCGCATAGTCAAGCCCTTTATCGAGCTGCTGGCTGCCCTGCCTTCGGTTGTCCTGGGCTTTCTGGGCATGGTTATCCTGGCACCCTTCCTGCAGGATGTCTGCGGTGCTGACACAGGCCTTAACCTTATGAACGCCTCCATTGTGCTGACGCTGATGACGGTTCCCACCATCTGCTCCATTTCAGAGGATGCCCTGCATGCCGTTCCCAGATCGCTGCGCGAGGGCTCGCTGGCCCTTGGCGCAACACGCTGGCAGACCATTATCCGCGTCGTCCTGCCTGCTGCCCTTTCAGGCATAGGCACGGCCATCATGCTTGGCATGTCCAGGGCCATAGGCGAAACCATGGTTGTGCTCATGTGTGCCGGCGGCGGTGGCGCCCTGCCTGACTCCTTCTTTTCACCGGTCAGGCCCATGCCCGCCTCCATTGCAGCGGAAATGGCAGAAGCACCCGTAGGCTCTGAACACTACCAGGCCTTGTTCGCCATAGGCATACTGCTTTTCCTCTTAACTCTTGTCTTCAATATCATCGCCAGCCACATCGCTGAAAAGCACCGCCAGACAGGCACGTCCAGCCTGTAAGCAGAGGGTTCTCATGTCCGTTCAAACACTGAGCCTGCCATCTTCATCCTCCAGACGCATGGAAGAGCGCTGCATGTTTGCCTTCCTGCGCCTGACAGCCGGACTCAACGTCCTTGTTCTTGGCCTTATCTGTGCCTACCTTATGTGGAACGGCCTGCCGGTTCTGTCATGGTCCTTCCTGACCGAGGCGCCGCGCAACATGATGACTGAGGGCGGCATCTTCCCCTGTATCATAGGCACGGCCATCCTCTCCTTGGGCGCACTGCTTATCGCCTTTCCCTTAGGCGTGGCCTCTGCCGTCTACCTCAACGAGTATGCCGGCAAAAGCCGCTCTGCGGGTATCATCCGCTTGGGCGTCAACAACCTGGCCGGCGTGCCGTCCGTTGTTTTCGGGCTTTTCGGCCTCTCCTTTTTTGTGACGTTTTTAGGGATGGGCGTCAGCATTCTCTCAGGTGTTCTGACGCTGGCCGTGCTGACCCTGCCGCTCATCATCTCCACCTCTGAAGAAGCCCTGCGCAATGTTCCTGACACCTACAGGGAAGCATCCCTGGCCTTAGGCGGAACAAAATCCCAGACCATTGCCCGCGTTGTCCTGCCAAGCGCCATTCCCGGCATGCTGACCGGCGCCATTTTGGGCGTTGCCAGGGCCGCCGGCGAGACGGCAGCTGTCATGTTCACGGCGGCTGTCTTCTTTACGCCTAAAAATCCGTCCTCTGTTTTGGATTCAGTCATGTGCCTGCCCTATCATATCTATGTGCTCTGTACGGCAGGAACAGAAATAGACAAGACCAGACCCTTGCAGTACGGCACGGCCGTAGTGCTTATCTTTCTGGTGCTTGGCATTAACGCAGCAGCGCTTGTTATCCGTGACAAGCTGCAGCAGGGCCGCTGAGCCTGGCAAACTTAAGGACAAAAAAAGGGCGGAAGCCTGAAGCCCCCGCCCCTGATAAAAGCAATTTTGCCTTGTGCCGGCTTAAAAGTTTTAGAGCAGGCCTGCTTCCTTTAAGACAGCGCGCAGCTTCTCCTGGTTGGCTTCAGCCATGGGGAAGAGAGGCAGGCGCATTTCCGGACCGATTTTACCCATGAAGTTCAGGGACATCTTGACCGGAATGGGGTTGGATTCCAGGAACATGGCGTGGTGCACCGGCAGAAGCTGGTAATGCAGCTTCTTTGCCTGGGCATAATCGCCGGCCGCAAAGGCCTTGCACATGTCGCTCATGGCCCTGGGCAGGATATTGGAGGTCACGGAAATGACGCCGCAGCCGCCGATGCTCATGAGGGGCAGGGCTGTGAAGTCATCGCCTGACAGGACACAGAAATCCTCAGGGCAGTGGGCCAGGATGTCGCTGGCCTGGGTCATGTTGGCAGTGGCTTCCTTGATGCCGACAAAGTTTTTGAATTCCTTTGCCAGCCTGACCACGGTGGCAGGAAGCATGTTGCAGCCGGTACGTCCAGGAACGTTGTAGCAGACAAGGGGCAGGTCCACGGCACGGGCTATGGCTGCATAGTGCTGGTACAGGCCTTCCTGGGTGGGCTTGTTGTAATAGGGTGTGATGAGCAGCGCACCGTCTGCACCGGCCTTCTGGGCAAACTCTGTCAGATGGATGGCCTCGGTCGTATTGTTGGATCCGGCACCTGCCAGTACCTTGACGCGGCCTTTGACCTGATCGACGCAGATTTCTACGACACGTTTGTGCTCGTCATGGGAAAGTGTCGCAGACTCGCCTGTGGTTCCGCAGGGAACAAGGCCGCTGACGCCTTCTGCAATCTGCCAGTCGATGAGTGCTCGGAAGGTCTCTTCATCTACCTGTCCGTTCTTGAACGGGGTAACAATGGCGGTAAAGACACCGGAAAACAGCATGGTACGCTCCTTGGGCCACCGGTCATGCGAGGCTTGCCCCTCATGGCAGGAACTTTACGTTATAGTAATTTTGTCGGGGGTAATTTTTGCCGGAACTGACGCATGAAAAAGGGTGCCTCAGCCGGCATCTGTGAGTATCCATGACAGGCACACCCAAAAGGGTGCCAGCCATGGGAAGGTCTTTATAGTATGACAGTGTCCGGCGTTCGTCTACTTGACGATTTCCAGGTAGTCCACATCGATTTCGTTGCTGCCGACATGCCAGTCCACTTCGCCTACGATACGCACGGTTGTTTCCGGCGTGACCGTGCGGCCATAGAATTTCTTGTCGTCTATCTCGACAGTGATGGTGCCGGTCTCATCCTGGAAGGTATATTTTTCTTTGCCTATGCGGCTGGTGATATGCCCGGTGAGGCTGACGTAGGTATCGTCAGAGCTTTTGAGCGCCTTGGCAACTGTGTTTACACCACTAGTGGCAGAAGGTCCCTGAAAGCCGCCGCCCTGTGAGCTGGTGGGGCCGGAAAAACCGCCTTCAGCAGCCTGGGCGTCAGAAAGGGGGAGAAGGCCTGCCGGAACGCACAGTGCAGCTGCCAGCAGTACGGATGAGAAAAGATGCATTGCAGACTCCTGTTTCAGAAAGGAGCAGGATACCCGCATCCAGTCTGTGTTTATTGAAGAGACGGTGGATAAGAGATGCCAGGAGAATACGTCCTGTTATGTATTCCCTATATCCCTTCTACCAAAAATTGCATGATCTGCAAGATCCTTTTTGGCTGGGGCATTTTCGTCGTGTCAGGCATGATACAAAAAAAAGGACTTCCCCTGATGCAGCCAGACTGCAGGCAGCAAAGCATTCTTGCTGCACAGGGAAAGTCCTGTCCGTACAGCCCTTGCGGGCCATACGGAGGGGGGATTGGGAAATTGCTGAAGGAAGACTTACGGATTTGGGAAAAGCCGTCCTTTAGAATTCATAGATGACAGTGCAGCTGCCGGAGATGCCCTGCTTCTGGCCTGCATAGCCCTGCACACCAAGGCTGACGGAGAGAGGCAGATCCTCGGTCGGCTTCATGGCAAGGCCCAGCTCGCCCATGCCGGAACTCCCCTCAACGCTGGGTGCTGCCACGCTGTATCCAAAGGTCCTTGAATCACAAGAGCCGGCAAATTCATGCTCAAAGGCTGCACCTATGTAGGGGCGGAAACGTTCCGAACCATTATAGGAGTAACGCACGCCTAAACGGATCCTGTTGGAATCCATGTCGTCGTATTCAAACCTGTCCTTTGTGGTCAGGGTGTCGTCCGTTCCCTGTACCCTGGTCCAGATGTACCTGCCATAGATATCAAGGTCATGGCCCTGGCCCATGTTCCACACATAGCCTAAGCCGCCATGCAGGCTGTAGTAGGGACTGTCCATGTCGAACTTGGCAACCCTGCCACCGGCATCGTGCAAATCCCTGCTGTCGTATTCGTTGTGGATGGTGCCCATGTGGGCAGATCCTTCCGCATAGAAATGGCCTGGACCTGTTTTGACAAAGTCCATTTTGGCCAGGATGCCGCCGCCCATGTACCAGGCATTGCCGTCGCCATTGACGTCTGAAGCATTGCTGAAGGAGTTGTGGGTTGTATAGGAGCCCTTGCCGTACTCGAAGAAGGCACCGGCACTTAAGCGGCCGGCACCGGTATCAATGCCACAGCCTAAGCCTGCCAGAAGGGAGACTGCACTCATATTGATGGAAGAACCCGTCTCATGGCGCATGGAAGATGCCTGCACATGCACAAAGGGCGTTATGGAGCCGGATGTCAGGGAGAAATCACGCAAAAAGTCTATGGCCGCATTGGCAGACTCACTGACTAACGCAAGTCCGGCGGCAGCACCCTCGGCAATGGCCTTGGTGCCTGGGAGCACCTTGGTCGGGGAAGGTTGTGGTGCTGGCTCAGGAGTAGGCCTGGGCGTCGGATCAGGTGTCGGATCTGGATCAGGCGTGG
>JAUMVQ010000156.1 GCA_030530085.1 Desulfovibrionaceae bacterium
CCGATCATTTTCGGGGTGAGTTCTTCAGTCTTGATTATCATCGTACCTCCCGCCACTAATGCACTACTAACCGGCGGGCAGACCATTACCGATCTGCCCGCCGGCATATATCACAGGGGGGGATTATGAGGCTAAAGTCGGCTCAGGCTTAGTTGTCTTCCACGGAGGCTACGCAGAGAGCGTTGCTGCCTTCATAGGGCTGGCAGCCTTCAACGGACACCTCGCGCACCCTGTCACCGGCAGGAGCAGCGCCAGGCACACGGAAGGTGTTGACATCCAGAGGCACAATGGGAGTCTCAACGGGCTTTGCAACCTGCGGCACCCATTCGTAGGGGACGCGGTAGGCACGGTAGACCATGTTCATGGGAACGAACTTGCCCTTGTAGGGAGAGATGAATTCCCACACGATTTCGTAATCGCTGGTCACTTCAAACACGCGGCCGTCGGAACCCTCGCAGATGAGGGTGTTGCCGTTGGGCAGACGCTGGGCGCCGGAAATGAAGGGGCTGTAGAAGCGGTTGGAATCCATGGGTTCCAGGAAGCCGGCTTCCTTGGGAGTGTACTGCCACACGATCTTCAGGTTCACGGGGTCTATTTCCAGCACGCGGGAGTAGTCGCGCAGTGCTGCCTTGACGCCGGTGGGGCATCCGGGGTTCGGGACATCGTAGCCGCCCCAGCCGCCGTTATCAAAGACCAGGATGTTGCCTTCGCCGGGCAGGCCCCTGGGAATCATGTGGGCGTGGTGCTGACCGATGATCCAGCCGATGCGGCGCAGCTCGGGGGTGGTGTCGTAGTCAGGACCGATCTTCCAGGTAATCTTGCCTGTCTTTTTGGAAATGATGAACAGGATGTTGGTCTCGCGGCCGTCAACGATGATGTTGTCGGGATGGAAGCGCTCGTCGCCGGCATCGTACCACTTGTTGGGACCGAGCACGGACATGGAGTTCAGATGCATCCAGTCGCCCATGCCTTCGGGCTGGGTGTTGCGGTAGTTGGGGTTGCGGGCGAGGGTGTTCTTGGGACCTTCACGGAAGCCGAACTCGTCAAAATGCTCGTGGCAGTTCCATTCCCAGATCACATTGCCTTCCCAGTCGGCTTCCAGGATGACGTCGTCCAGAAGCTGCTTGTCGGAAATCTTGGGGTTGCGGGCATTGCGGTGTCCCAGGATGAGGCTTTTGCCTTCCAGGGCCTTGGGCTCGGAACCGGGGGCATAGTAGCCGGTGGTGCTGCCTTCGCGCTGGATATCGTGATGGTAGCGTGCCATCCAGCGGCCTTCGTAACCGGGATCCTCGATGTATTCGTTCTGGTCGAACTTCCACACGATCTTGCCGTCCCAGTCCAGCTGCACGACGTCAAGGCCGTCCTGGACGCCGTACTTGCCGCTGCGGCGGCCACGGCTGGTCAGAAGGTACCCGCCGGGGAGGATTTTGTTGGGCATGCCGTGCACGCCTTTCCAGACGTTGTGTTCCTTGCCGTTCATGTCCATGAGGATGGCGCCAACTTCCTGGCCCTGGTAGATTGTCAGGCCGTTCCAGCACTTGTCAGGATTGTAAATGGTGACGCCGGTGGGGTAGATAGTCGGATGACCCATGATAAACCTCCGCAAATTATACTTCGGAACACGTCCGGCCCTATGCCGGACTGAAATTGTTCCTTTTTTCACTATGAGTGAGTTCAGTATACATTTCCGGCAATAGGCGAATGTTACCTAGGCAACAAGGAAGCAGTTTTTTTATATTTTCCTGCAAAAAAACACCGCATAAGGCCTGTTTTTTCTCTTTTGTGCATATTGGAACAAGAAAAACAGACATATAGCAGATTCAGCGGGACGGAATGCGGGCATCCTTATAAATCAGAAGCGGGCACGGCATCTTTTCATGCCGTGCCCGCCCTTATGGCCATTGTGACGGTGCGTGCCGTTACTTAAGCTTTGCGTATTCCTCGTCAGAGACCGGTTCCAGCCACTCGTTGCTGGTGCCCTCGCCAGGCACGGCAATGGCGATATGGACAAACCAGCTGTCCTTCTGCGCCCCGTGCCAGTGCTTTACGCCTGCAGGAATGACAACGCTGTCGCCTTCCTTCAGGGCGCGGGCAGGCTTGCCCCATTCCTGGTACCAGCCTTTTCCGGCTGTGCAGAGCAGTATCTGGCCTCCGCCCTTGGTGGCATGGTGGATATGCCAGTTGTTGCGGCAGCCAGGCTCAAAGGTCACATTGGCGATATTGAGCCCCTCCGAGGTCAGAGGCTGAAGGTAGCTTTTGCCGATAAAATATTTGGCATAGGCTGTATTTTCCTGACCAAGGGGAAAGGGACCAAGCTTCTGTTCAGACATAATTTTCTCCTTTGATTGCGGCGCATCCGGAACCTGATCCGATGCTTGTGCCATGGCAGGCATGGCAGAAAGGCAAAGGACAGTGAAGAGGGACATGGCAGGGATGAACTTTTTAAGGGATAGCATGACAAATCTCCTCTGCAGGCGCAGCACTTGCTGTCCTGGTACGCTGTCTTGTGAAATCTGGGCTAATAATAGGGTACCGGCCTTTAGGATAAAAGAGGCATTTGTTCTATAAACTTGCCTGATTCTCTCATATAGCACATACAGCTCTCCAGCAGGGGACGTAAAAAAAGGACAGGGGAGAAGCCGCATGGCTGTCCGTCCTGTCCTTCACGGGGAGGAAATATAATGTGTGCTCTATTATAATGAGTTCTATGCTACTTTCCCTGCACCTGGGCGCTGAGTTCCTTGCCTGGAGAGAACTTTACGGCCTTCCTGGCCGGAATAACCATCGTCTCTCCTGTGGACGGGTTGCGGCCCTTGCGCTCCTTGTGATCAGAGAGCTTGAAGGTGCCAAAGCCCTGTATGGTGATGGAATCGCCGCTAATGAGGCAGTCAGAGACGGCAGAAAGGATGGCGTTCAGCACCTTGGCTGCATCGATCTGGGTGAGGCCGGTCTGCCCTGCCACCTTCTTGACAAGTTCTGATTTTTTCAAAGTACATGCTCCCTTATATTCTCTTGTTATGTTCTGTTGCTACGTTCTGACGGGCCGCAAGCTGCGGCCCAAATTCCCCGGACCTTATGCCTTGCCACAGGAAAATTGCCCTGCATGGGCATAGGGGATATAGTGGCGCCCTGTAGTACCAAAAGGTGCACATTCTTTCAGCCTGTATGGCACTATGTGCCGGGGCTTTCAGGCTGCAACTGACCAGAGGAAGCTCAATCATGGATCTGACACTGCGTATTGCCGGTATTGAAGAGGACAGCATTGTGGACGGCCCGGGCCTCAGGATGACTGTCTTTACACAGGGGTGCCTGCGCAACTGCAAGGGCTGCCATAATCCGCAGACACATGCCCTTGACAAGGGAACTCTTGTCCCTGTGGCTGACCTGCTGGCGCAGTTCAAGGACAACCCCCTGCTTTCCGGCATAACCTTTTCCGGAGGAGAGCCTTTCCTGCAGCCTGAGCCTCTGTTGTGGCTGGCAAGGCAGGTGCACAGCCTGGGCAAGACCGTGATGGCCTTTTCCGGCTATACGCTGGAAGAACTGCTGGAAAGGGGGCTAAAAAAAACTCACGTGAGCGATCTCATCAATGAGCTCGACTACCTGGTAGACGGCCCCTATGTGGAAGAGCTGCGCAACCTTGAGCTTGAATACCGCGGCAGCAGCAACCAGCGCTACCTGCAAAAGGACGAGATAGCAGGCATGATCCGCCTCTGGAAAGAAAAGCACTAAGGCATATGCCAAATGATGCCGGACTGACTGAGCCTTAAAAACAGCTGCAAAAAAGCCTTCCCATATTTTCTCCCTTGCCGGATGGGATTGTACGGGGAAGAGAGGTGGGAAATGGGAAGGCTTTGAGCTGTTGCCAGGCGTCTGCACCGGCATCCGCCTCAGACACATGAAAGAGCCAGGATAAGCCTGGAATCCTTCTTAGAGGGCTGCTGCTACGGAATTGGCAAAATCCTCGATTTCAGAGGGGGCAGCGGAGGCATCGCCCTCAACTTTCAGGCCGCCGGCAACAATGGTTGCACCGGCTGCCTTGGCAGCATCTTCAATGACTTCCACAGAGCCGCAGAAATGGGTGTAGGAAGAGTCGCCGGAAGCAAAGGCAGCCACTTTCTTGCCTTCAAGGCCCATGTCGCCAATGCCGTCAAAGACAGCCTGGAAGTCGTCCTGCAGCTCCACGTCCTCATCGCCCCAGCAGCTGCAGCCCATCAGGACAGCATCGTAGTCCTTGGCCAGGCCGGCGCAGTCAGAGACAGAGGCGGCATTGGTCAGGGTGCACTCGGCGCCCTTGTCGCTGAGAAGGCTGTTGATTTTTTCTGCAATGCTTTCGGTGTTGCCGGTGGTGGAACCAAAGAGAATAAGAACTTTGCTCATGGATACTGCTCCTTAATGATGGATGTATGAGAGAAAGCAGCCTCAGATACGATGATCAGTGAGGCAGGTTAGACGCAAAAGAAAGATAGAAAAGGGGAAGGGCTGCCGGCTAATGCTTCTCGCTGCAGCAGGGGCCGCCTGTCACCTTGCAGCACTTGTCGCCGCACTTGCCATGGCAGGAACACTTGTGGGTACGGCGCACAAAGCGCTTTCTGGCAGCCTCGTTTTCAGGAGAACTGTCCCTTGCGCCCTTGTTGATGATGAGGACGCGGTTGCCGTTGCCTGCCAGGGAAAAACCGGCCTGTCCCTTGAAATAGACACTGCTTGCAGGCAGGCCGCTCTTTTTCAGGACATACTGCATGGAATGCGCAGTCCCGTGCGACACTGTGTCTGAAAGCTGCCTGACATCAAGAAAGAGCCTGCCGGTATCACCAGCGTAGTCCTTCAGAACAGTGGACATGGAGCGAAAGGCCTGCTGGTCAGGCTCCTTCTGAAAGCTGATGTACAGATTCCGGCCATTGCGGTGGAATGAAAGGATTTGTTCCGTAGCCTTCATGTATTTCCTCCATACTGATGAAAAGACTTTCGTGCGCAGTGCGCAATCGGTGAACGTGAAGAAAAGATAATGAAATTGGATTTCAAAGTCAATACACAGATCGCAAAAATCCCTTCTGGCAGGAAAAAGTGGTGGCGGGGACGGGCAGGAGATAACGGATAGGCAGACAGTGGTGAAAGCAGTGTGCCAGCAATGATGCAGCGTACATAAAGATTGCCAGATCACCGCCAATAGCCTATATTAACGGTATCAGGAGCAAACGGAGCAGGGCCAGGCAACTCCTGCCTGCCATCCTCAGAAGAGGACAATGTCAGGCTGCACAAAGCGGAAGTTCTTTAAGGAGGTTACAATGTCTG